>JADFYW010000001.1:29443-56178 GCA_015232855.1 Fibrobacteria bacterium | reverse complement strand
TCACGCCGGGCAATGACGTACATGGGGAGCATTTTCTTACTTATGACACAGCCTGCAAGCAGGGCAATGACAACATGAAGAATAAATCATATACAATTTAGGACACACCACTAGTTAGCGGGAACGGTTCGTTGAAAAACCTGAAACCAGCCTGGGTAAGAGTGTTTTTGGAAACGTTTCAATACCTTTAAAACCGAGTTGTTTTGCGTGTTTACCCGGGATGTACCAGGCTGTTTTAAATAAGTAGTCCCATAGTGAAAAGACAATGGCAAAATTTTGACCATTTTTATAGTGGCATTCCATATCATGATGCCACAAATGATAGCGGGGGGAGCTAATAATATATCTGAGCGGACCGTATCCCCAGTTGAGATTGGAGTGGTTGAGGCTCCCAATAGTTAAACTGGTCACCGCAACTCCGAGAATTACCTGCCAGTGAACCCCCAGCATAATCAGGGGAATGTACTTCAGGCTTTTATAAACAATAATTTCCATCCAGTGGAAGCGCATATTACCAAGCCAATCCATGGTGATAATACTGTGATGTAACTGGTGAAATCTCCAGAGGATTGGTACCCGGTGAAGGAGATTGTGTATACACCACTCAAGGAAATCTTGAAACACAAGGAAAATGAAAAACTGGGCCCAGAGGGGCCATTCACTGAGTAATTTCCAACTCTCCGGGGGTTTAGCACCAAGTTGGTAAAACACCATACTGAGATGGTTTGCAATCCAAAGAAATAATCCTGCAGTGATATAAGAGAAAGTGTGCCCGTTAAAGACAATCCAGAACAAGTCTTGCCGGAACCCTTCCCGGACAAGCTTCTGGGGTCTCCAGGGAAATAATCGTTCCAGGATAAGACAAACGAGTGATACTGTCGTAAGCCAAAAAAGAAAATTAGAAATTAACATTCAGTATCATCTTTCCTTAGCTGCCCGTCTTAACGAGTCTACATCCCAGCTTTTATCCAGTTGCTCATCATAAGATTCGGCTTCTTGTCTTAACTGCCGTTCAAGGTCCTCTATTTTTTGACGGGTTGCGGTCAGGTAGGTCTTTCGTTCATGGCGGGTATCGACCAGCTCATGTAAGTGCCGCTGGTCCTGGCGTCTGAACAACATAGAGGCCCGATGGGCCTGATGAGCCCTAAAGCCAAGAAAGCGAAGAGCTTCGCGTCCCATACAGAGTGAAGTTTCAAAAGTTTCCCGATAAACGTTTTTAATACCAGATTCGATCAATTCATAGGCATCCTGCTGACCATTGGCCCGGGACATTATTGTTAGCCGGGGATAATGCTTCTGTGCGATTGCTACAATTTCTCTGGCTTGTTCTGGTTCGTCAATAGCAATTATCAGGAGTTTTGCGGTACTGATACCAGCGGCTTCTAACAAGTCGAGACGGGATGCATCGCCATAAAATACGCGGAACCCGAGTTTTCTTAGCATATCCACACTATTGGAATCATGATCGAGTATGGTCAGGCCAACTCCGTGGGCCCGTAAAAGACGACCAACGATACTTCCAAAACGGCCAAAGCCCGCAATAATAACGCTATTTTCCTCCTGGAAGCTGTCTGCCTGGCGTCCTTCCTTTTCACGTGTTCCTAATCGTGGTTGAAGAAATTTCTCATTTAGCAGGAGCAATATGGGTGTGATGGCCATGGATATGGCAACTACAACCATCAAAGGCTTGGTGATGGCTTCTGTCAAGACCGACTTGTGCAGGGCAAAAGAAAAAAGCAGGAATGCAAATTCTCCTCCTTGGGCAAGGGCCAGTGAGAAAATCATGTTTTGATCAAAAGAAAGTTTGAAAATTTTACCCAGGATAAAAAGAATAATGAATTTACCTGCCATGAGTGATAGTGTTAACAAAATGAGGAGGAGGGGGTGATCTATAATATAGGTGAAATCTATTGAAGCACCTACCGCGATAAAAAACAACCCCATTAATAAGCCCTTAAAAGGCTCAATATTTCCCACTAATTCATGGCGATATTCACTGTTGGCTAAAATGACCCCAGCTAAAAAGGTTCCCAAAGCCGGGCTGAGGCCCACCTTGGTGGTAAGGAGAGCAATGGCAATTACCAGTAAGAGAGATGCTGCGGTAAATAATTCCCGGAGCCTTGTTTGCGCGATAATCCTCAGAATTGGACGTGCTAAAAATCGTCCGGCAAGTATAATGCCGGCTACAACCGATAGCACTACAATAGTTTGTAACCAGGCAGCCATGCCCGATACCCATGATGAATCTACAGAAACTGCATGGGACTCGTGGCCTGTGGTAACCGCCAGGGCCAGGAGAGGAATAACCGCGAGAATGGGAATAACGGCCATGTCCTGGAACAAAAGAACAGCAAAAGATTTTTGCCCTCCATCGGTTTTTCGCAGGTCCCGCTCTTCCAGAGATTGCAGGACAACAGCGGTAGAACTAACCGAGAGAATCATGCCTATGGCCAGAGAAGCCTGCCATTTAAGACCTGCAATGATACCTATAACCGTAACAACCGTACTGGTTATAAACATCTGTCCGCCTCCCATACCAATGATGGATGAACGAAGACGCCAGAGATGTCGGGGTTCTAATTCAAGGCCTATTAAAAACAGCATCATCACCACACCAAACTCAGCAAAGTGCATTACATCCTGGCCCTCTTTCCCAATTAAATTGAGAATAAATGGGCCCATAATAACACCGGCAATAAGATAACCGAGTACGGAGCCAAGACCGAGACGCTTTGCAATGGGAACCGCAATAACCGCTGCTGCGAGATACATAAAAGCCTGGATAAAAAAATCTTCGCCGTGCATGATACTCCTAAAGGGCCTTTAATATTAATTTATCTGCATTTTCGTCTATGGTGTCCAGCTTTTCAAGTTTGCTGCAGTCCAGTTTCTCACTGGAGAGTGCAAACACAAAGCGACGGTATCGCTCAGCATGTTCACGTATGTCTTCTTCCTTGAGTAAATGGGTGCCGTGAACTGTGAAAGGAGGGAGAAAATCCATATGGCAAAGCTGAGAGAGTTTTTCGATAGGGGCCAGTAATTGTCTGATAGTGAACCTTTTGGCTCCTTTACTGTATACCTGACTGCTTCCTCCCGTTGATATGGTACAAAAGAGCTTTTTTCCCTCCAGTGCTTTTCCGGTTGAGCCATAGGCCCAGCCGTGTTCGAGTACAATATCTTCCCATTCTTTTAACAGAGCAGGGGGAGCGTACCAGAAAAAAGGAAATTGCATAATGAGAATATCATGGGACTCTAGTAATTCCTGTTCCCGGGCAGCATCAATATTAAAATCCGGATATTCTTCGTAGAGATCGTGGATAGTCACATTATCCAGCCCTCCTACGGACTCAATCAGGATTTTATTAACCCGGGATTTATGGAAAGCGGGATGGGCAAAGAGGAGTAATACGGATGCCATAAGTAAGACCTTGTTTTTTAGATAAACTTAATAAAGTCTTGACTCTCTCCCCAGCCTCTCTTCTGTTGGCAGTTTTTCATGCCAAGAGGGAATATTGGGGTTAGTTACCTGCTGGCAGAGTTGATATAAATTGGAAGGCAAAACCAGTGGAGAAAGATTCTCCTTTTTGGGGGATGTCAAAGCTGATTTCCGGTAAAAATTCAAGTGCATCATTTATAGCAAAATTGAAACCTGCCTTTATCCCGCCAATGCCGAATGAACGTTCACCATCTACAGGCTTGTGGTTAAACGCAAAGTCTATTGCTGTCATGAGTTCCATGGATTGGGCTATTGGAAAATAGAAGAGTGGTTCAAGGGAGGTGGAATAAGCCACTTTGTGAGTATCAATATTACCAAATCCTTCTACTACAGTGAGCTGGGCTCCAAACGTTTTAAAATCTAAATTTATTTCAGTGCCAAAATCTATTCCGCCGCCGGTACAAGCACTGCCAATCAGGTCCAGTTTAAAAATACCGGATTTTTTTGCTGAATAATAAATGCCAAAAGAAAATTCTTCAGTGCCTTCTCCATTAAAATATTCATCGGAACTGAATCCGTAATTGAGTGTGGCAGAAAAATTTTCGGTCAGACCAACGCCTACAACGCCTTCCCAACCCAGTTCCTTTTCTCCTTTTGCGAGACCAAGACCTCCCATGGCACCGATCATTTCAAAGTCGGTAAAACCAATATCAAAAGGCTCTGTTGTGTCGAGTGCATAGATATGAGTGGTTATTATTACTAAAAGTAATGTTATTGGTAATAACAAAATTTTAAACATGCTAGTTCCTTATGTTTTAAGTGTTTATATGTCCTTTTGTTTAGTGTCATCTGAACACGAAGATTGGTTTCCTGAACAATTACAGCCAATGCCGCAACCGGAGCCGGATTTTTTAAGAATTTTTACGTTGTAACGGTATACCCAGAAGGCGCATGCTCCAAGGATTCCAGTTAAAATAATTGTTTCTATCATGTTATTGCTCCTTTTGAAATGAATTAAAATCTAAACCTGCTCGTACGGTATTTAATGTTCAGCTAAGTCCGAACAGTCGGCCTCCCTGGTATACGATAAAAGCGGCTGTCCAGGCCAGTACCAGCTGATAGGTAACAGAAAAGACTGAATACTTCCAGCTTTTCAATTCCCGGATTACAGTCACCAATGCTACAATGCAAGGGGTGTATAAGAGTACAAAAACCATGAAGGCATAAGCGCTTAATGGGGTAAAGGCAGATTTTAGTTTTTCCCGTAGACCCTGGCTTTCTTCGTCTTCTTCACCTCCTACATTAAAAAGGACACCCATGGAAGAGACTACCACTTCTTTGGCAACGAACCCTGTGATGAGTGCTACACCTGCACGCCAGTCAAAACCAAGAGGTGTAAGTACGGGTTCAATGGCAGAACCCACACGTCCTATATATGATTGTTTCATCAGGAATGAATTCTTTTCGTTGGATAAGAGAGAGAGTTGCGTAGACTTTTCTTTTTCTGAGAGCCAACCAGCCGTTTCCACGCTTTCCATACGGTTGTTATAGGTCTCTGTTATTTCCTGATTTTTGGGGAAGGCACCCATAAACCAGAGGAGGACAGAGAAGACTAAAACCACACCACCCATTTTTTTCAGATAGTGTTTACCTTTGTCCCACATATGGATAAATACGCTTCTGAGGGTAGGCAATCGATATGGTGGTAACTCCATTACAAAAGGATAGTTTTCGCCCCGGAAGAGTGTTTTGCGGAAAAGCATTCCCAGAAAAAAGGCAATAGCAATCCCAAGAATATATAATGAAAAGATGATGTTTCCCGCGTGGTTGGGAAAAAAAGCACCGGCAAAGAGAATGTATACGGGGAGTCTGGCTGAACAACTTATTAATGGGGCCAGCAGAATGGTCATTATCCGGTCGGATTTACTTTCCAGGGTTCTTGCTGCCATGATAGCGGGTACATTGCAGCCAAACCCCATCACCATAGGAATAAAGCTTTTTCCGTGGAGTCCCATGTAATGCATGAGCTTGTCCATGATAAAGGCTGCCCTGGCCATGTATCCAGTGTCTTCCATGATAGAGACTCCTAGAAAAAGGATAAGTATGTTGGGGAGGAAAATAATTACCCCGCCAACTCCTCCAATAACTCCATCAACAACCAGGTCTCTGAGGTTACCCGCGGGCATTGCTCCGCCGATAATTTCTCCCAGCCAGCCCACACCCGCATCTATCCAGTCCATAGGATATGCGCCAATGGTGAACGTTGCCTGGAACAATAGCCACATGGCAAAAAGAAAAAGAGGGAATGCGATAAATTTATTAGTGAGGACTTTGTCGACTTTATCAGACACCGCTATGCGGTCAGTTTTAGTATAACGCACAGTTTCTTTAAGTGCACCTGCAATAAAACCATAACGAGCTTCAGCAATGATTGTTTCTGCGGTATCCCCTAAAAGGGTTTGAATAGTCCCCTGACTTTTTTCAAGTTGCTCCAATATAGTGTTTCCGGATGGTGCGTTTTGTATGAGATTGAGTATACTTTTGTCGTTTTCTAACAGCTTCAGGGCAAGCCAGTTGTTTTTGTATTTTACACTCAGGTTTAGGCGTTCAAGCATTGAAACCAATACCTGTATTTCATTTTCGATTTCTTTTGGGTAGGGAATGGGTACAGGGCGGGAAGCCAGTTCTTTATTTTCGGACATTTCTTTTGCTTTAGTCAGAAGCGTTTTCACACCCTTACCTGCGCGGCCAACGGTGTTAATAATATCACATCCGAGTAGTTTACTGAGTTGTTTGGTGTCAATCTCAACACCCTTTTTTTTAGCTTCGTCGCTCATGTTAAAAGCAAGCAGCATATTGGTTTTCAATTCTATGAGTTGAACGGTGAGGTATAGGTTTCGCTCCAAATTAGAAGAGTCCAGTACATTGATAACCACTTCGGGTTCTTCTTCAATAATAAAGTCCCGGGCCACTGTTTCTTCCATAGAAAAAGCCGTTAATGAGTAGGTGCCGGGGAGATCTACCATCTCCACTTTTTTGTTTCCCAGCTTTGTCGTGCCTATTTTCATATCTACGGTAACACCGCCCCAGTTTCCAACTTTTTGATGGGCTCCGGTTATCATATTAAATAGGGAAGTCTTACCAGAGTTGGGGTTACCGGCCAAGGCAAATTTAGGAGGTTTTTTTTGATTTATTACTGTAGAAGTGACATCTATATGGGCCGCTTCTTCAACTCTGAGAGTGAGATGATAATCTTTTAAGAGTACTTCAATAGGGTCCTGGAGGGGAGCATATTTAATGACCTTTAAACCTACGCCCTTCATAATGCCCATTTCCAAAAGGCGCTTCCTAAAAGGGCCTGTACCACCGACCCGGTTTACAGTTACAGTGTCTTTTTCTTTACATGTGCTTAAATTCATCGTTCCTCACTTATGTATTCCTCAAAAAATTAGGAGTTACTAATACTCCTTCTATTATAGTAGCTTGAATAATTAGTGGTGTCAAGAAAAATTAGTTATACCTAAAAAATAATTCTGAGACCCTGCTATACTATAAGTGGCAAGGGATACTTTCTTATCCGTTCAATAGTATCTGGAATTATGGTCAACTACATTAACTTTGTTAAATTTCTTGACTTATTTGGAATTATTAGGTATAATGTTCGATAGATATGAAACAATCGAATATTGCTAAAGTTTTTAAAGCGCTTTCAAGTGAACAGCGATTGAACTTATTCAAAATGATTTGTGATGAGACCGAAAAACTTAATTTAGGCAAGGAAAAAAACTGCTGTGAAGGGCTGGAGAAGGCTTTTACAACAGCTTGCGATTGCCTTGATCTTTCAAGATCAACTATATCTCATCATTTTAAAGAATTGCAGAATGCAGGTCTGATTACCTGTAAAAGAGTGGGGCAGTCTTATTCATGCATGGTAAATAAAGATGTCGTCCAGGAAGTACGGGAGTTTTTAAAATAAGAGTTTTTTTTAACATAATGTTCGATAGTTCTCGAATAGTAAAATAATAAATCCAAAACAAAAGGAGTAAGTAATGGATAAAGAACAAATACGTAAGGCAGTAAGAGAAAGTTACGGAAATATTGCAAGAGCTGATAGTTCAGGGCAAGAACAACAATCGGGATGTAGTTGTTCTTCTTCAGGTTGTTGTGATTCTGGCAACAGTTTGAATGCAAAAGAGGTGTCTGTAACACTGGGGTATTCAAAAGAAGACGTCTCAAATGTACCTGAAGGAGCTAATATGGGTCTGGGATGTGGTAATCCCCAGGCAATAGCTTCACTTAAGTCTGGGGAGACCGTAATTGATCTTGGCAGCGGTGGAGGTTTTGATTGTTTTCTTGCTTCGAAGGCAGTAGGGGAGAGTGGGAATGTAATTGGGGTTGATATGACACCTGATATGGTAAGTAAAGCAAGGGGTAATGCTGAGAAAGCCGGAGCCACTAATGTGGAATTCCGATTGGGTGAAATTGAACACCTCCCTGTAGCGGATAACACCGCTGATGTTATCATTTCTAACTGTGTTATTAACCTCTCCCCCGAAAAGCAAAAGGTCTATAACGATGCATACCGCGTATTAAAACCAGGAGGGCGACTGGCTGTATCAGATATTGTGACCATACAGGAATTATCAGAAGATATTCAAAAGAATATGGAACTCTATACGGGTTGTGTTTCGGGAGCTTCCAAGGTAGAAGAACAAGAACAGATGTTAAAAGAAGCGGGTTTCTCAGGTATAAATATCCAGGTTAAAAAAGTAAGTAAAGAGTTTATCGATAGCTGGATGCCCGGCACCAATTTAGGGGACTATATTGCCTCTGCATCTATTGAGGCCGTAAAACCCAGGGGGTAAGGTGGATGCCAGTATGATTTGTTGTCTGTATGCGGTGTTATAGGATACGGGCAATAATATCAAACAAAAGGTATACGTTGGAAAATATCAGGGCTTGTTCTCAATTCGAATACCCGATGAATAAAAAGGATGTATTTTATTTGGTAATGATAGTGTTAGAAAATAAGTAGTGGCAGGAAGAATTTTTAATCACTAACAAAGGAGTAAATAATGGCTGAAAAAGACAAAAAAGTACCTGAAAATGTTGAGGGTCCCTGGTTTGTAGATAGTGAATGCTCTGCTTGCCAACTCTGTACCAGTACAGCACCGGAAAATTTTAAAATGACAGAGGATGAATCCTCGGCTTATGTTTTTAAACAGCCTTCTTCACCGGAAGAAGAAGACGCCTGCAAAGAAGCGGCAGATGATTGCCCGGAAGGAGCAATAGGAAGTCCCTGACTTGTAGTTGGTTTTTGTTCAAACGAACCTTTGTGCCTTTGCTGTAAATAAATTGATATTCCGAAGTTAGACTTATGGGAGAGCTTAACAGAAAAAAGGCAATAAGTGGAGACTATTAAATTAATTGGAATAAACGATTTGCTGCTCTTACTAAAAAAAAATACCTTTCTGATAGGAATTGTTCTGGTTTTTTCTGAAAAGGTTGTCTTTGTGCTTTGTAAACGAGAAAGGTGTCATTTTAGTTCAGGGCAGTTGTTTAATATCCTCATTTTGAATTTTGATTTATTCCATTTTTGCGCAGAAAGCAGGTTGATTCCGCATGTTTAATGCTGATTTTGACCGAAAAGTCTACCTTTTCCTGGCGATAGCCCTTGGTATACTTTCGGTTGGTGCAGCGTTCACCGCTTATGTTCTCTGGCCTCCAAATACCTGGGTAGGTTATGAACCCGCACAACCCATAGCGTTTTCCCATAAACTCCATGCGGGGGAACTGAAAGTTGACTGTCAGTATTGTCATACTAATGTATCCAAAGGAGCCCAGGCAACGGTACCATCGCTTAAAACCTGCATGAACTGTCACACTCAGGTCCAGACAAAAGATGAAAAGGGACAACTCAAGCCAGATATCGCCAAATTGTTACATCATTGGGATACCCAGGAACCGATTCTTTGGAAAAAGGTCTATGACTTGCCTGACTTCGCGTATTTTGATCATAGTCGGCATATTAGTTCTGGTATTGATTGTATTGAATGCCATGGAGATATTGCAAATATGGTCCGCGTCAAGAGAGTATATCCTTTAGGGATGAAAGAGTGCCTTGCTTGTCATCGCAAACCATCTGCAAAAACCGGGGCTCCCAATCAGGCTCCAATCACTTGCGGGACTTGTCACAGGTAATCGGATTTTTTATGAAGAAAAAGAAACATACATCCGGAGAAATGAAGAGACGTGACGTACTAAAGTCCATTGGTGCTTTAGTTGCTGCGTCTTATGTCCTGCCCGGTTGCAGACGGACCCCGGACCGAAGTATTGTGAGCCGGCCCTTTGAGCCTGAATATCAGGAACCGGGAAAAGCCCTCTATTATGCTTCCACCTGGACAGAAGGTCCTTACCCTTACGGTGTTCTGGTTAAGACCCTCGACGGGCGGCCTATTAAAGTCGATGGTAACCCGGATCATCCTGTGAACGAGGGGCGTTCAAATGCCGCCATGCAAGCCTCTGTACTTGGTCTCTACGACCCTGATCGCCTTAAACATCCTCTTCATAATAATGTTAAATCAACCTGGGATGATGTTGATCAAAAGGTTATTCAAAGTCTCAGCAGTGCAAAAAGAGCGACTATTGTTACCCGTTCCACTCTTGGACCCTCAGAAAGAGCACTTATTAAAAAATATACAGATACCTTCCGGGGATTGAGACATTTGGTCTATGACCCCGCAGGTGAAGATACGCGAGTGAAAGTATGGTCAGATGTTTACAACGCAAGTGGTAGTTGTGTTCCATGTTTTGATAAAGCATCAGTTATTCTCAGTCTTGATAGCGATTTTCTGGCTGGAGATGGGGTTGAGCTCGAGACCAGTTATGCCTGGTCAAAAGCCAGAGCACAAGGCTTACAGAATGGCAAACCGCCAGTATTCTATATGGCAGAATCCGGAGTATCCCTCACGGGATCATGTGCTGATGAACGTATTTCTTTGGCACCTTCAAAAATGGGGGACTTTTCCCGGGCTCTTCTGAATGCCCTAAGCGGGAACAGCAGTTCTCTTGTATCTCTGGCCAACACTCTTGGCCTGGATCAACATTGGATAGGTGCTTTGGTAAACGACCTTAAACAAAACCGGGGTAAGTCTCTGGTGGTTGCGGGGGCTCACTTGCCAAAAGATGTACAGGCAACGGTGGCTTTGTTAAATCATGAGTTGCAGGCAGAAGGACGTACCTTGCTGTGGGAAGATACTCCAGAACTCCTCCGCCCGGTTTCTGCAGCAACGTTCAAAAAAGAAATAGAAAGCGGCCTTGATTTGTTAATCCTCCTTGGCGTGGATCCCGCTTATTATTGGCCCTTGGGAGATTTCGCTGCAAGCGTTAAACAAATACCGCTGGTAGTTGGGCATGGTTTGTATCTTAACCAAAGCTTGTCTTATTGCAATATTGCTCTTCCCAGTCATCATTATCTTGAGTCCTGGAATGATGCCTCACCGCGCTCAGGCCTGGTTAGTATCTGTCAACCAGCCATTACTCATCTCTATAATACCAGACAGGAAGCTGACTCCTTGTTGCGCTGGTTTAATGGGGCCAAACAGGGCGCATCTTTTATCGCTGATAGCTGGTATGATTTTGTTAAAAACTCCTGGCAAAGGGGTTTTACCCGACCCAAAGTAATGCCCCTTTCCTGGGAGGCTTTTGTCAGAAAAGGAGTGGCAGATACAAGCAAAGAATCTTTTTCTCCGGTGCTCGATAAACTCAAGGCCTTAAAGCTTTTGACTGAAAGAAATGAAACGTCTTCTGGTGCCGAGCTGGTTATTCACCCTCACCACGGAGTAGGAGACGGACGTTTCTCCAATAATGCCTGGCTTCAGGAACTTCCCCATCCGGTTAGTAAAATTGTCTGGGACAGTGTTGCGTTAATGAGCCCTACCACTGCTAAAAAATTTGGTTTGGTAGAGGGAAGTATGGCAAAAATTACTGCTTCAAAAGCGGTATATTATCTGCCTGTTGCTTTTCAGGAGGGTATGGCCGAAGATGTTATTACCGCTACCATGGGTCATGGAAAATCAGCGGGTGGTACTATTGAAAAAGATCTTGGAAGTCGTTGTGTGCCTCATATCCCTGGTAAGGGTTTTATTACTTCACGTTTTGCAGTGGGTGTACAGGTAACAAAAACAGCAGGTTCTGTGGTGATTGCCCGTTCCCAAAATGAATTTTCTGCCCATGACCGTCCTATTGTACTTGAAGCCTCTTTTACGGATTATGCCCGGGATAAGAACGTGATAGATGCCCAACGCCATAAAGTTCATGGACACCATATGCATGAACCCACGAGTTTCACCGATAAATATAAGTGGGGTATGGCCATAGACCTGAACCGCTGCACGGGCTGTGGGGCTTGTACCCTTTCGTGCCAGGTGGAGAATAACATTCCTGTGGTGGGTAAAAGTGAAGTACGTAATGGGAGAGAAATGCATTGGATGCGACTTGATAGCTATTATAAAAAAAGCCCGGATGGCCGGTTTCTTGTTTCCCATCAGCCCATGCTTTGTCAGCATTGTGATAATGCTCCCTGTGAGACCGTTTGCCCGGTTGCGGCAACGGTGCATAATGAACAGGGCCTGAACGAAATGGTCTATAACCGCTGTGTGGGTACCCGGTACTGCGCAAACAACTGTCCCTACAAGGTGCGTCGTTTTAATTATTTCAATTACCAGAAGAGAACGGTTAAATCAGCAAATCAGGAGCTTATGTTTAATCCTCAGGTAACGGTGCGCACCGTAGGTACCATGGAAAAATGTACGTTTTGTATTCAGCGGATTAATGCGGCAAAAATGGCTGCAAATAATGCGGGAAAAATAATTACCGATGAACAAGTCTTGCCTGCTTGCGCCGGGGCTTGCCCTTCGGGGGCCATCGTGTTTGGTAATCTCCATGACCCCTCAAGTGCCATAACTAAATTGCGAAAATCTTCCCGGGCGTTTTATGTGAATGAAGAAATAAACACTGCTCCAAATGTTACTTATCTGGCACGTATCCGTAATACTTCTTCTCCGTTGGGAGGCACGTCCCATGGGTAAGATGGTAAATGGTGTACCCCTGGGGAAACAATTCACCCGGCTGGATGATGATATTTGCCGGCCCTTTGAATCATTTCCCACGGGCAGATGGCTTGTGGCTATTTCGATCACCAGTCTCATGGCACTCTGTTTTGCAGTTGCAGCCGGGGCGACCGTTGTAGGGGGTATCGGGCTCTGGGGTAATAATGCTCCGGTTGGTTGGGGTTTTGGAATTATAAACATGGTGTTTTGGATCGGTATTGGCCATGCGGGTACCCTCATTAGCGCCATTTTGTTTTTACTTCGACAGAAGTGGCGGAACGGTATCGCCCGCTTTGCTGAAGCCATGACGCTTTTTGCTGTGATATGCGCTATTCAGTTTCCTTTAATACATACCGGTCGTCCCTGGCGGGCAGCTTACTGGTTGTTACCTGCTCCCTACCATATGGACATGTGGGTAAATTTTAGATCACCTCTTTTATGGGATGTATTTGCTTTTAGCACCTACGGCCTGGTTTCAGCGCTCTTCTGGTATACCGGGCTGCTGCCTGATTTGGCTATTGCCCGTGAGCGTTCTACTAACTGGTTGCGTAAATTTGTGTATGGTCTTCTCAGTCTTGGCTGGAACGGAAGTAACCGTGGCTGGCAACATTATGAAAAGGCTTATCTTTTGTTTGCCGGGCTTTCTACCCCTCTGGTTCTCAGTGTGCACAGCGTGGTGTCTTTTGATTTTGCGACTTCCGTTATTCCCGGCTGGCATACCACAATTTTTCCGCCCTACTTTGTAGCGGGGGCTATCCTCAGTGGCTTTGCCATGGTGGCCACTGTTATTATTGTCCTCAGGAAGATGTTTCACCTCGAGCATATCATTACCGTAGACCATATTGAGCTTATGAATAAGGTAGTCATTACCACTTCTCTTATGGTGGGCTATGCATATGCGGTGGAGCTTTTTATTGCCTGGTATAGTGGAAATTCCCTGGAGCGCTTTGCCTTTATGAACCGGGCTCTCGGGCCTTATGCATGGGCATACTGGATCATGGTCAGTTGCAACGTGATATTTCCTCAGTTTTTATGGATTAAAAAAGTGCGAAGGAACCTTATAACCACCTATGTTATCATTCTTTTGGTAAATGTGGGGATGTGGATGGAGCGCTTTGTGATTATAGTAACGAGCCTCCACCGTGATTACCTCCCCTCAAGCTGGGGCATTTTCAGGCCGACTCTGGTAGATATGGGGCTCTTGATAGGCAGCTTTGGGCTGTTTCTAACCCTGATGCTTATATTTGTTCGTTTTTTGCCTACGGTAGCAATGGCCGAAACGAAGGCCTTTATGCCGGGTGCACAGGTAAAAGGAGCTCATCATGAGTAGTTGTAAAGGGTATATCGGTTTATACGACTCTCCTGAAGAGCTGTTGCGGGCTGCGGAAGCTGTACGGGACGCGGGTATTAAAAAATGGGATTGTCATACCCCTTACCCGGTTCATGGGCTTGATGATGCAATGGGTCTCAAGATGTCCCCGGTTCCCCTCATTGTTCTTTTTATGGGTGGCGTTGGGGCCGGAGTTGCTTTTTTGATGCAGTGGTGGATGGATGTTATTGACTATCCCTTTGTAGTTGGAGGTAAGCCGCTCTTTAGTTGGCCCCTGTTTATTCCCATTACATTTGAACTTTTTGTGTTATTTGCAGCTTTAGCTGCTATGGGATCTGTGATCTGGTTCTGCAAATTGGGACGTTGGGCATCGCCTTTACACCAGGGGAGTGTTATGAAAGATATCACCTCCAACCGTTATGGAATATTTCTTGATTCTGCTGAAGCTGATTTTAATGAAGACAAAGCCAGGAGTTTGCTGGAAGCAACTGCTTGCCAGGATATCAGACGTCTGGGAGGCGAGGCTTGATATGAGTATACGGGATAGAATCATAAGTAAGCTTGAAATGGTAGGGAAAGAAAAACCTTCTTTTACGCCCCTTATATATAAGGGTACACTCGTTCTTATCGCTCTGGCGGCTCTTTTTGTCCCTCTTATGCTGGTGGCTATTCCCTATATTCCTTTCTTTAACGACATGAGTATGCAGGCAAAGGCCAAGACCCAGGGTACCTATGGATATCATTTTGATGATGAACAACCGCTGTTGTTTTCGCCGGTGCCCGGTACACTTTCCAGGAATGCAGATATTCCCGGTGATAGCATCAGTCTCGAAGCTTCTGCTGCCATGGGGAACCCAGTACCTGTAACCATGGCCAGCCTGAAAAAAGGACGAGAAGCTTATGATATTTTCTGTATTGTCTGTCATGGGAAATTGGGAGAAGGGGATGGCCCTGTTATTGGCCCCAATCGTTTCCCAGCCCCCCCCACACTTCATTCTGAGGCGGCCAGGGCCTATAAAGATGGTCAGTTTTTTCATATCATCACTTATGGGAAAAATATCATGCCTTCCTATGCTGATAAGCTGGGTGAGACCGACCGTTGGCACGTTGTTAATTACCTGCATGCTCTCAGAAGGGCCTACCAACCCCAAATAGGAGATTTCACTAAATGACTACATCCCAAATCAACAGGCAGAGAGGAAGGGAACTTGCCATCCTCGGGGGTGTGTGTCTGGCGGCTGGTTCGATGCTGCTTGTTTTTGATGTATGGACAAGTGGCAGTTTGTCAGCTTTGTCCCATTCCTGGTTACTTGGATTCGCTTTTTTCTGGTCCATTGTGCTGGGGAGTATGTTCTTTGTGCTGTTACACTATGTGTCAGGTGCTATCTGGTCCACCGTCTTTCGGAGGGTTGGCGAAATGCTGATGGGGGCCCAAAGGCTGCTTTTACTTGCGGCAATTCCCCTGGTCATTTTTATGGTCTATAACGATGTATTTGCCTTATTTCCCTGGCTCGACAAACAGCTGGTATCAGAACATAAAATTCTTACGGAAAAATCTTCCTATCTTAACCTCGGCTTTTTCTGCATACGCATGGCACTTTACTTTGTCCTCTGGGTGGGAGTGGGCAGGATATATCTCAAAAGTTCATTAGCACAGGATAGTGCCGCTCATCCAGGCTCACTCACGGGTCTGCGGAATGCCTCGGGGCCCCTTATGTTTTTGTTTGCGGTAAGCATTACCTTTGCCTCTTTTGATTGGTTTATGAGTCTGGATCCCTTTTGGTTCAGTACGATATTTGGTATTTACATCTTCTCTGGCATGGTACTTTCTTCACTATCGGTCATCACGCTTACGGCCTTGTATTTTCAGAAGACAGGGATAACAGAAAAAAATCTGATAACGTCCCAGCACCTCTATAGCCTGGGGGCCTATCTGTTTGCCTTTACTTGTTTCTGGGCTTATATTGCTTTTAGCCAGTATATGCTCATCTGGTATGCTAATCTTCCCGAAGAGGCTGTGTTTTTTACTCTTCGACTCCATGGTGGCTGGCTCTGGGTAAGTCTACTGCTTCCGGTACTCAGGTTTTTCATCCCCTTCTTTATATTAATAAGCAGGCGGGCCAAGATGAATCCTGGTTTACTGACACTCGCTTCTTTTATCATCCTTGCAGGGCAGGCCCTCGATTTGTTTTGGATTGTGATGCCTAATGTACAACGCTTTGGCATGCTACATCTTACCGGGTCCCTGGGCTCTGTTGTGTTTTTTACCGGTTTGCTTTTGGTTTATATCCGTTCTTTTTCCAAGAAACATAATTTACTTGCCAGCAATGACCCTAAATTTACTGAATCCAGGGAGTTTCATTTATGATAGAAATCGTGAAATACCTTTCCCCACGGCGAATGATTGTGGCTGTTTTGCTGACAGCAGGGTTTTTGTTTTCCCAGGCAGAGCAGGGTATGTTAATTGATAAATCAGGTGAGTCGGTACCCCTTGACCTTTCCTTTGTAAAACATACGGGGGATACGATTGAGCTTAAAGAAATTTTTGACAGGCCTGTTATCTTGATTCTTGTATATTACCGGTGTGCCAGCCTTTGTAATCCCCTCCTACGCGAAGTCACTAAAGTGATGGACAAAAGCAGAGTGTTACCAGGCGAAGAATACCGTATTGTGACGGTAAGTTTTGACCATGGTGAAACCCCCAAACTGGCAACGAATTCCCACCACCATATGCATGGTATGATGAAAACTGAAATCCCCATTGATTCCTGGATGTTTTTAACCGGTGACAGTCTTTCCATTGATAAATTATGCAAATCCGTTGGTTTTAGTTTCTTAAAAGAAAAACAAGATTTTGCTCATCCGGTTACACTCATTGCGGTTTCTAAATCCGGGACCATAATCCGTTATTTAAACGGCCTGGAATTTTTACCGGTTGATATTGAGCTTGCAGTGCTTGATGCCAAAGAAGAGCGGGTTCGCAGTTTCATGCAGAAAATACAACGTGTGTGTTACACGTATGATTCCACAGGCAAGAAATATATTTTACAGATTAATAAACTCATCCTTTTTGTCTCACTGGGATTTGTGGGATTGTTCATTTTATTTTTGGTGATGGGTAAAAAGTCCGTTGATAAAAAAGGGTCGGGAACAAAATGACATCTACTACAGCAGCTGCACAGCCTTCATATCTGGCTGTAAAAAAGGGGATTGCCGGATGGCTCTATACCACCGATCATAAACGAATAGGCATATTGTATTTAATAGGCATGAGTATATTTTTTATTGCAGGTGCCAGTTTCGGTGTTATGATGAGGCTTGAACTTCTCAAATCGGGCTTGCAGTATCTTGACGCTGATGTGTATAACCGCATACTCACCCTTCACGGGGTCATCATGATTTTTTTGTTTATCGTACCGGGTATACCGGCGGTCTTTGGTAATTTTATGTTGCCTCTTATGATTGGGGCAAAAGATGTTGCCTTCCCTAAAATCAATCTGTTATCCTGGTATTGTTATATGGCAGGGGGTATTCTTGCCCTGGTCTCCCTCACTCTGGGAGGCGTTGATACCGGTTGGACCTTTTATGTACCTTTTAGTACCAGTTCAGCTTCAAACATCTATGTCCCTCTCACTGCGGCAGTAATTCTTGGGTGGTCGTCAATCCTCACGGGCATCAACTTTGTGACGACCGTACATCGCTTGCGTTGTCCGGGACTCAAATGGTTTCGGCTCCCCTTGTTTGTCTGGAGTCTCTATGCTACTGCCTGGGTTCAGATTCTAGCTACACCGGTTGTTGGCATGCTGTTAATTTTAGTTATGCTTGAGCGCTTTCTGGGAGTCGGCGTATTCGACCCCACCCGGGGCGGGGATCCTATCCTCTATCAGCATATTTTTTGGATCTATTCCCATCCCGCTGTTTATATAATGATACTTCCTGCTATGGGAGTTATTTCAGAAATTATTCCTACGTTTACCCGGAAGGCCATATTTGGTTATTCCTTTATTGCTTTTTCTTCTGTTGCCATTGCTGCTATTGGGAGCCTGGTCTGGGCTCATCATATGTTCACCAGCGGTATGTCGGATACCGCGCGAATTGTGTTTTCCTTTCTCACCTTTATTGTAGCGGTTCCCAGCGCGATTAAAATATTTAATTGGATTACCACTATGTATAAAGGCTCCATTCGGTTAGAGCCGCCACTCTTGTTTGCTATGATTTTTATCTTCCTCTTTTCTATTGGCGGCCTCACGGGGTTAATCTTAGGGGCACTTTCTCTTGATATTCACCTCCATGATACCGCCTTTGTCGTTGCTCATTTTCACTATACCATGCTCGGAGGAGCGGGTACACTTTTCTTTGCGGCCATGCATTACTGGTATCCGAAAATGACGGGAAAACTCTATAGTATCAAGTTTGGACATATAACGGCTATTTTGTTTTTGATTGGATTTAATCTTACCTATGTCCCCCTGTTTGTTGCGGGTATTAATGGTATGCCCAGGCGTTATGCCGATTATCTTCCGGATTACGCTTTTTATCATCAGGCCTCCACAGTAGGGTCCTGGATTATGTATGGCAGTTTTTTGTTGATGGTGGTCAATTTTGTTTACCATTTGTTTAAAGGTAAAAAAAGTCCTGCGAATCCCTGGCAGAGCGTGAGTCTGGAGTGGCAGATTCCTTCACCGCCCCCCTTAGAAAATTTTGATACTATTCCGGAAATTACCGAAAAACCTTATAAGTATACTTCAGGCAGTGTATGAACATCGAACAGCATACCGAAGAACACTACGACCCTGTCTCCAACAGTATGGGCATGTGGTTATTTTTGTTTACAGAAGTCATGCTTTTTGGGGTAATGTTTATTTTATATGCCATGTATCTGCATACCTATGGTATAGATTTTCGCCATGGGTCCGGCCAACTGAATCTGGTTATGGGGGGGCTTAACACCGTTGTCCTTATAACAAGCAGCCTTACTATGGCCCTTGCCATTTGGGCTCTATCTCTTGGGCAACGTTCAAAATCCTTTCTTTTTCTGGGGGCCACTATTGCCCTGGCTGGTGGATTCTTAGTGGTTAAATCTTTTGAATGGGCTGCAAAGTTCCATCATGGGATTTATCCGGGTTCTGCAGAACTCTTATCCCGCAGTCCGGGTGAGATGGTGTTTTTTAGTTTGTATTTTGTAATGACCGGGCTTCATGCTTTTCATGTGATCATAGGTATGATATTAATAACGGTTAATGCCGGATTCCTGGCAAAAGGAAAAATGTCTCCGGAGCGTATGGATCTGATGAAAAACACCGGGCTCTACTGGCATTTGGTTGACCTTATCTGGATTTTTCTTTTCCCCCTGTTTTATCTTATTGTATAGGAACTCTTTAATGGAAGGTAATTTGAAACAGAGTCATCATATAGGAGCTAAAACATACTTGTTGGTATGGGCTGCCCTTATGGTGCTTACCGGAGTAACAGTGGGTGTCACCTTTCTGGATTTACGGAATTTTGCCATTGTAGCGGCAATGATTGTGGCGAGTATCAAAGCGCTACTGGTGCTACTCTATTTTATGCATATACGATATGAGAAAAAGGTGTTTCCCTTTATGATATTAGCTACCCTGGGAATGTTCTGGCTTTTTCTGATATTGACGTTTATGGAAGTGTTTACGAGGTAGGAAATATGTGGAGTGCGGCATCTGAGATAGGAAGAAGTACGGATAAAACTCTCCTGATTTTTATTGGTTTTTCTTTTCTTGTTCTCGCGGGTATAACCCTTGCCATGATTTATTTTGCCATCCGTTACCGTGCTTCCCGCAATCCGGTTCCCGGTAACTTTGAAGGTAATTTGGTTTTAGAAATAGTCTGGACGGTTATCCCCACAATAATTGTACTGGTGATGTTTTTTCTGGGTTTTGAAAACTTCCGGAAAATACGAGATATTCCTTCCGACGGCCTTACTGTACAGGTAACCGGGCAACAATGGGTCTGGTCGTTTTATTATCCTGACTGGAATATATATGCAGACCGGCTTTTTGTACCGGTGGAAGAAAATATCCGGCTTGAGATTACCGCTACCATGGGTGATGTACTCCATAGCCTGTTTATACCTGATTTTCGCATAAAGGAAGATGCCGTTCCCGGGCTTACCACTTATCTTTGGCTAAAGGCCGAAAAACCGGGTAACCACAATATATTTTGCGCGGAGTTTTGTGGGAAAGACCATGCAAAAATGATTTCAGAAATGGTAGTTGTGGAGCGTAGTGATTTTGACAAGTGGGTTGAAGGAAAAGTTAGTGAGAAATTTAAGCCCGTTGATATGTCGGTTGCTCTGGATGGTAAGTCTGAAGAGATACAAAAGCGTAATGGTTTATTGCTTTATGGCACTTATTGCGCATCCTGTCATGGTGAAAGAGGTACCGGGTTGGGTCTTCCGGATGCGAGGAATTTTACTTCTCTGGACGGCTGGAAAAACGGGGTAAAAATAACAGATATATTTAAGACTATAAGTAAAGGTATTGATGGTACCCAGATGCGCTCCTTTGCTCAACTCAGTGCCTGGGATCGTTTTGCTCTGGCACATATCGTGACAGAGTTTTATGGCGGAGAGCGTCCTGTGCCCACCGCTGAAGATATTACGGCTTTGAATACTGAGTTTACGTTGGATAAAATAGTCCTGCCTCAAAAGCGACTGTCTATCGATAAGGCAATGGAACTCATCATTAAGGAAACTGTGGATAGCAGCAGTAACTAAGGGCTATATATATAATGAAGCTTTTGCTTATTCTTTCCCGCCTTACCCGTGTAAAAGTCTGTGTTGCGGTTGTCGCTTCATGTGCCATGGGTTACCTGGCGGGGGATACATTCAATACAGCGGTCTTTGTAAAGCTTCTAAGCGGAATTTTCTTTTTAAGCAGTGGTGCTTCAGCTCTAAATCAGTTTCAGGAGGTATCCCGGGATAAACGGATGTTACGTACCGGGGAACGGCCTTTGGTAACCGGTGCTCTTTCTACTGTGGCAGGGTTTATTATCTCTACGGTGTTATTGGTTTTGGGTTTTGCTTTCCTTGCCTGGTCTGGTGTCTGGATGGCTTTCTTTCTTACGGGCAGTGCGGTACTCTGGTATAACGGGTTTTATACTCCCTTTAAAAAGTATTCGGCCTTTGCTGTTTTTCCCGGGGCTCTCATCGGGGCTGTGCCACCGGTTGCGGGTCTGGTTGCTGCTGGAGTAGGGTGGGGTGATATGCGTATACCCATTGCGGGGTTATTTTTCTTTATGTGGCAGGTTCCTCATTTCTGGCTGATTCAACTGAGCCATGCAGGAGATTACACCAAGGCAGGCTTTCCCATTCTTGCTAATACCATGGGGCCTGGCCAGGTGTTTAGAGTTTGTGTTATTTGGATTTTGGCTACACTATGGTCTGGGATTGCAACCGCTGTTTTTTTTGGTGTCCACCCTGCAGGCATTCTTTTACTTTTCCTCTTATCTCTCTGGTGTCTCAGCTGGCTGTGGAAATTGCGTTCGGGTTTTGTGCTTGAAACAACACTGGCTCCTGCCGGTATGAAAATAAACATATACATGGCTGTGGTTACCCTGCTGGTGTCCCTGAATGGAGTACTTGGTCAGTTGGGGTGAGACGTTTTACCCTTTGATTGTCTTTGTTGTCAGGGCCTTTTTACGTCTTCTCTTTTTCTGCTTTTTAATCTTCGCTAATTTAACCAGCCGGGGGCTTGTTCCTGTTTCCATCTCCTGGATTTTCTCAGTTATCAGTCGACGGGCAAAAAATCGGTTATCTTCTCTTAACCGTGATTTACTGCTCCTTACTTCAAGGCCTGTTGGGAGGTGTTTTAGGTGTACCAGGCATGCGGTCTTGTTGGCTTTTTGGCCACCCTTTGAGCCTGGCGCGAGAAATTTTTCTTCCAGATCTTCTTCACGAATACCCAATTTCCCCATGAGTTCTCTCAGTTTTTTTTGTTTTTCGGGCCTTATCATGTCTACTGAGTAAAGTAACATTTTAAGTCTGTCAGATAAAGCTTGAAGAATGCTTTTGTATTAGACATAAGTGGTCAAAGTAATTGATGGTTCAAATCGAGCCTGACAAAGTATAAAGCGGAAACCTTTATCAAACTCTTGATCCAAATCAATGAAGTTAAATTTTGGGTATATAGTTTTACCGTCAAACAACTAAAGGTTACCGTATTAATGTCTAACTATTTCAAAAAAATGATGGGAATGAGAAAAAGCCCTCCGAGAGAAAAATTATCAATAATAATTTGGGCCTGGATTGGCTCATTTATTGGAGTAAGTGCGGTGGCATATATTAATTTTAAGATGCCTGGCCAATGGGATGGCGTAATGATTATTGGGAGCTTTGGGGCGTCAGCCGTACTCATTTATGGCGCAATTGACAGCCCCCTGGCACAGCCAAGAAATCTAGTTGGTGGACATATGCTTTCTGCGGTTATAGGTGTTTTTAGCTATCAAATGCTTTCCAATTCTTTATGGCTTGCGGCCGGTTTTGCCGTAGCCACCGCAATATTGGTGATGTATGTCACAAAAACATTACATCCACCTGGTGGGGCCACAGCTCTTATTGCCGTTATTGGAAGCAATCATATTCACGATCTGGGTTATTGGTACTCACTTGTTCCGGTTGGTGCGGGTGCTCTTATTATGCTGTTTTTTGCTCTTCTCATAAATAATATCCCAAAAAACCGCCGCTATCCTGTGTTTTGGTATTAATACACTCTTGTCCCAAATAAATCCTAATTCCTAATTTCTAAATCCTAAACAAACCTGAATTCTGATAAAAGTGTAAATCTTAAAAAAAAATAATTAAACACTCCATTTTGCTATATATAATCATGTATTACAAGGGTAAATCTTAAAACAAGCGTTTAATGTTTTGTCTTTTTAAAATTACTAACTGTTAGGGTTTCGATGAAGCTCGTTTGGCACTTTATTCATGAACTCTCGGTTGTTTAGGATTTAGAAATTAGGGTTTCAACTATCTATGTGTTTGATTTATAATGAAATTGCCGAAATCAAATTAAAAATGCCGAAAAGCTTGGTTATAAAATTTATTTAAAATAAACATATTTTTTTAAGAATTATTTAAATTCTACAACATCCGCTCGTACGGCTATGCCCACCTGGGTATATAATAACAGGTTTAATAAATCTGCATCATAACGAATGTTGACTAAGGCTAATTTTTTTCCTGCCACACTGCCATGTTTTTCCTCATAATTTTTCCAGAGATTTGTCAGTGCTTCGTGATATAAATGACCCCTGCCCATTACTCTGAACAAGGCCAGTGCTCCAGCCTGACCTCCCATAGAACAACTCACACCCAGGACATAACCTGATTTAGCCTTTCCTGTCACATTGGTAGCAACCATTTCATAATTAGGCTGGGAGAGTTCGACATTAGTCCGGTTAGTAGCCGTAAACATTCCGGTATTCGAACATCCTGAAAACAGTAACAGGGAAGTGGTTATTATGGCCAGGCTAAAAAATTTGTAAGTCATTAAAAATATCTCCTTTTCAAATGTTGTTAACAGTCCCTCAAAGATGTTTGTCATGCAGCAAGGAAGTAATTGAATATTATCATAAGCAAACAAAGTGCCAAAATGTTGGACGCTGAATAGAGAGAGTAAATAGGAGATGGAATTGAAATTATTGACACATTGTATTTTAAAAGGGTGTGAAAAAAGTCCCAATGTAAAAGAAGGTAGTGAAAATAGTCCCCACGCAACGTTTACTTTTATGGCAAAGAACCGTGAATGAGTGCTTTTTAAAATGAAAAAATATTTTACCTATACTAATTAGTTACTGTTCAATATTACCTAGTTTTTGTAAATGTAAATAATGTGTCATTACCCGGCTTGACCGGGTAATCCATCAAATCATCGATTACGGGATGGATTGCCCGGTCAAGCCGGGCAATGACAATTGTAGGATGATTACAAAACAATTCGAACATCAATTTTAAACAGTAACTAATTAAACGATGAAAAAACATAAATTAAAGAGTATGAATAAAAAACAAATCATAGTGCTCATTCTAGTCTTTATGGTCCCATCATGGCTTATAGCGGGGACAATATCACGGCCTGTATTAAGAACTACTTTGCCTGCCAGCTGGGATGAAAATTGGCTGGCCTCACCGGTCGCTTACGATTTGGATGGGGATAGTGCAAAAGAGATTATTGCTGCCAGGCATAGTGTCATTTATGTGTGGAATGCTGCCGGGGCATTATTATGGCGGGCCCCGGTAGGGGAGTCTGCTTCTTCTGGTAATGATCATGGGGCAAGTCGTCAGTATGCATCTCCTGTTGTAGGAGACCTGGATGGTGATGGTAAAGGTGAAATTGCTATTGCTTATAGTACCTACGCTGCAGTTTATGAAGATAATGGAGACCTCAAAACGGGTTGGCCAAAAAGTTTTCCCGGCTCTGCTGGAGAGTTACGTTCAATTGCAGCTTCAGACCTGGATGGTGACGGGCTATTTGAAATTTTATGTCAAAAAACTATGGAAGGGCCAGTAACAATGGTTTGGGATATTACCGGGCAAGCGGTTTCAGGATGGCCCCAGGTTTCTGGTTGTGATGATTGTAACGATTATGGCGGGTTCAACCAGAATATTGGAGCAGTTGATTTTAATGGGGACGGAAGCCTGGAAGTCGTCAGCAGCTATGATATTTGTCACATCGGTATTATGCATGCTGACGGTTCTCCCTATCCTGCTCATACTATGTTTTCTGATGCCGGACCCTGGGCCTCCAGTGTCCCTATGTTTCATGATATTGAATTAGCAAAACAAGGCTGGGGTGCAGATGGGAATGACAGAGATGAATTTACCGATTCTCCTCCCTGTTTTGGAGATGTGGATGGAGATGGAAAGCCTGAAATTATTTTGTACTCAGATCATGAACGTGCCGGTGAGGCTGTTGTTAAGGGTAATTGTCTTTGGGTCCTCAATGCAGACATGACGAGGGTTCCTGGGTTTGAAACACCTCTTTGTTCCGGGGAGCCGTTATTTACCGGTTACAAAAATAATATCGTACAAGTGTCTCCTTCTCCTGCATTGGCTGATATGAACGGGGAGGCTGGTCTTGATATTATCGTTCCTTCCTACGACGGGAAAATTCGTTGTTATTCATCTGGTGGCGCTCTTTTATGGGACTATGTCTTTGATGATGGCAGTGGAGAATTTATGGGTGCAAGTGGATCTGCCATCGGTGATTTGGACGGGGATGGTTTTTATGAAGTAGTCTTTACAACGTACTCAACTGCTGAGGATGTATCTCATATGATTATTCTGAGCCATGGTGGAACAGAGCTTTTTAAAATAGCTCTGATGGGCAGAGGGAGTATGAGTGTTCCAACTTTGGATGATGTAGATGGTGATGGGAGTGTAGAAATTATTATCTCATTAAAAGATGTACTGGGAGGTGGGAATGGAGGAATACAAATCTGGGACGTACCTTCTTCTCAAGCAGGGGATATACCCTGGCCCACCGGCAGAGGTAATTATTTAAGGAACGGGCAAAATCCCGATGATCAAAAACCAAATGGGATTGATTATTCTTATCAGTTGAGGAAGAATCTTCTGTCTCCTGATAAATCTATGAACCGTTGGTATAACATAAATGGTCAAGTGGTAGAGGATGTTGACTGGAAAACGAAGTCGTTTCTTGTCCGATTCTAATATCTGGTTCAAATAGTGTACTAGTGTAGTGTCCTAAACTGAATGGAATTTAATTTGCATCTGTCATCGCCCTGCTTGACAGGGCGATCCATCCCAAGATCGATAACTTGATGGATTGCCCTGTCAACAGGCTATGTCATAAGTAGAGATGAAAAGCTAAAGACCGTCATTCCACGGCTCGACCGGGGAATCCACCAAAGTAAATAGCTATTTTCGTCTATTTTGCTTACTATCGTTCGCTGGATTGCCCGGTCAAGCCGGGCAATGACATACATGGGGGCCTTTTTCATACTTATGACACAGCCTGCAAGCAGGGCAATGACAACATGAGGAATAAATCCTATACAATTTAGGACATACCACTAGTATTAAAATGTCATAGAGCTTGCAAAGTATTACTCTTCGATTTCTCTTTGAGTGGTCAATACAATTTGAATCATGTACCTTGCTTGAAAAGGAGGTTATCATGTATCGGTTCGTTTCTGTGTTATTAGTTGGTTTTTTATGCTCTTTTAGCTTTGCTTCAAAGCCGGCTGAGCAAACGTTGGAAGAAAAAGATCTTCAATCTACCTCTGAGGACAAGGGTGATTTCCATAAGTTAAAGAAGATTGATGTACATCCATCAATAGATAATCCTTATGGTCATTATACTCTTGTTATTCCTGGGGAAGAAATAAGCTTGTTACCCTTAACCCGCTCATTTTCTGACGATATATTAGAACTCCAGGACAGGGAAGAAATCGAACGCAGAAATGATGAACATTGATGTAATGAGCTAAAGCCGTTTTATCTAACTCGCTTCTGCCCTGCTTTATTCCCTTTGTGTCGGCCCTTAGGGCCTTTGTATCCGCTTTTTTCCAGGGGTTTCTTTTTCCTACCACTGCGAAAATCACTATTGTTTCCAGACGGTTTCCCTCGGTCTCTGCGAAAACTATCTGAGCCCCCTTGTTCGTCTCTTGTACCCCGGGAATTTCCTCTGTCTTTGAAGCCCTTACCTCTGCTACTGCGAAAGTCACTATTATTGCCAGGCTGTTCGCCTCTGTCTCTGCGGAAACTATCTCTCGAGCCCCCTTGCTCGTCTCTTGTACCCCGGGAATTTCCTCTGTCTTTGAAGCCCTTACCTCTGCTACTGCGAAAGTCACTATTATTGCC
>JADFYW010000001.1:0-29345 GCA_015232855.1 Fibrobacteria bacterium | reverse complement strand
CCAGGCTGTTCGCCTCTGTCTCTGCGGAAACTATCTCTTGAACTCCCTTGCTCGTCTCTTGCACCCCGGAAGCCCCCTCTATCTTTTAATCCTTTTCCTCTATCACTACTGAATCCTCTCCTGCCGCCAGACCTGTCTTGTCTATCTCTGCGAAAACCCTTCTTTTCATCCTTTTGCTCATCTCTCCAACCAGAATTTTGTCTGCTATCTCTGGTATCATTTTCCTGACCATTCTGGTACCTGGTTCTCTTGCCGCCTTGTTCTCTTCTTTTTGGGTTATACCCTGACCGGGCATCCCGGTCAACTCTGCCACGTTTTTGTTCGCTATGATTTTTAACTTGCTCTTCATTCTTGTTGACTAATTTCCTCACCTTTTTTTGATCTTCAATAATAGGGCTGGCCTGGTTTATATTCAGATTTCTGCCTTTGAATTCAGTCCCATCAAGTGAAGTAATTGCCTTATGTGCATCTGCTTTTGATTCCATATCTACAAAACCAAAACCTTTTGATTTTCCACTATCCTTGTCACGTATAATACTGGCGTTGTTAATTTTCCCGAAATCTTTTAAAATCAGGTGCAGGTCTTCTTCGGTCACACTATACGACAGATTGCCGACAAAGATTCTCATGGTCATCTCCTTTGGTAATGAAAGGTAAAATCGGTATAAGCTTAAACACTGGCACCACAAGTATGCGAACGGGATGCTTGTGAGGATGCTGGTTTTACAAATCTTGCTGTAATGTTAGTTATTATTTCACTAAATTGCACAAACCAAACAGGTTATGGCAAAATCCAATGATTTTAGGGCATAGTTATCCCATTATTCAAAATATATTACTTTATCCTCCATGCATAATACCATAGCCTTTCTTGTTTGCTTCTTCATTGTTAACCACCAGATTTTACAGGCCCAATTAATTTCTGATAAAACAGACAGCCAACATCAGATATTTAGAATTTTCCAGGGAACATCTCCTTTGCAGGAGGTTTCTGAAGGGTTGTTAATGACAAGAATCTTAATTGCTGATCTGGAGTTAAAGAGTCAATCTGCATGGTTTAAAACTCCATGGATGCCATCAAAACTAAATCGGGAAGGCTCAGACAAACTTACCAAAGATTTAGTTCCTATATCAGGAATTTACTTATTTGGTATCGTGCCAAATGTTGCGATAATATTTCTTCCTAATAATATCTGATTTTAACTAGCATATACATCTGATTCCGGACCGCCTGAGGCATGGAATGCCGATAGCGAGCGCAGAAAGCGCGAGTAACCCGGAATGACTATGACGTTAAAATCAGCTATTTTGAACAGAAACTAATTAGTATTCCATCACTCCAATACTCCAAACATTACTTACAGATTTTTTTATTCAAAAAATATTGTACTAATGTTTGGTATATTCAGCTTATTACGCATCTCCCCCCCATATTTGATTTATATGAAGAATTACTCCTGACTTCTTAACCGTTAATTGCTACCTTATTTGGTAATTAAATTCTTTCCAGTATCTGGCGTTACATTTGAATTTAACCTTTTAAGCATGCCAGATTCTTTTCCGCAGAAAAAACATCAGGAGCAAAATGACCAAGGCAGTGGTAATTACCGGCCACCCCGAAGAGGGTGTGTTGTGGGCAGGTGGTTCAATAATCAAAAATCCTTCATGGGACTGGTTTGTTATTTCCCTATGTGAATCAGGCGACGAGGTGCGTTCAAGGCAATTTGAGAGTGCCTTAACAGAAATTGGCATAAAAGGCAAAATTGGAAATCTCTCAGATGGTGAAGAGGAACCCGCTCCGGAATTAGCTTCTATTCAAGAAGCCATCTTAGCTCATCTTCCCCAAACAGAGGTGGATCTGATTATAACTCATGATCCCTATAATTCCGGTTATTCCAAATATAAGTTCACCAAAAAACTGGGACAAGCTGTTGTAGAATTATGGAAATCAAAAGCACTCCAAACAACTCACTTATGGACGTTTGCCTACACTGATAGGGGAGGCCGCGGTGGGCCCAAAGTTTTTAAAAAGGCTGATTATTCAATTAAGCTGGTCCCTACTGTCTGGTCTAAAAAAAATCTGATGATAACCGGTCCTTTCCGTTATGACTCAAAAAGTTATGAAACCAAAATTGCGCCCCACACCGAGTCGTTCAGATGTTTTAAGACTAGTGAAGACGCAGATTGTTATTGCTCAACCGGAGAACGAAAACCGGTATAATGTTTATGTATGAGAATAATGCCTTGCACCTGTTTTGTAAATGGCGTTAGTCAATTTAGTCTTTATTCTACTATTATGTCTTTAGTTTATTCAAAGGGTCTTCATGCGAATTAGACGAGATATTGTTCACAGATGGGAAGGTAATCCTTTTTTGAGCCTGGAAAGTTTACATGAAAGCAGTAATAACATGTATACTGCTACAGTCACAAAATTAGATGACGAGTATATTTTACTGGCAACTATCGAAAATCTTGAAGGAAAAACAGCCATTTATCGTGCTGTAGGCTCAGATGGTTATCATTTTACTATGGATCCGGCCCCGGTTCTTTTCCCTTATGCCTTTGACTGTTATGCAAAGTATGAAGAAATGGGAGTCAGCGCACCTAGAATCACAGCTATGGATAATAAATTCTACATAATTTATCTAAGTCGTGGCCTGCATGGAAATGTGCTTTCTCTTGCAGAATCTGAAGACCTCATAAAATTTAAAAAACTTGGACCTATATCCGAACCCGATACAACTGACGGTGCCTTATTCCCTTCAAAAATTAATGGTAAATATGCCAGACTTGAAAGTCCACTGCCTGGTGGTAGATTGTGGCTCTCTTATTCTCACGATTTAAAGTCATGGGGAGAAAGTAACGTGGTAATATCCCCCCGCTCAGGTTTTTGGGATTCCCATCGGGTAGGTTGTGGCACTACGCCCATCTTAATTAAACAGGGCTGGCTTATTTTTTACTTTGGGATTAAACAAACTTCCGGCGGCCCTATTACCAGAATGGGAACGCTTATTCTTGATAAAAAATATCCTGAAAAAGTAGTTACACGATCCAATGTCCCCATTCTATCTCCCAGAGAAAAGTACGAAAGAATTGGTGATCATAATAACTATGTTTTTTCTTCTGGTGCGATTTTAAATAAATCAGGTGAAATTATAATGTATTACGGCGCTGCGGATAACTGTCTCTGCATCGGAACAGCGCATATAGATGAAATTTTAAATTCATGTTACGAAGGCGAAAAGGACTTTTAATATGAAAAAGATAAAAGGGCCAGATTTACTCCATCGCTGGGAAGGAAACCCCATTATTACCCAGGAGAATATTCCCTTTCGTTGCAATTCTGTCTTTAATGGCTCTCCTCTAAAATGTGGGGAAGATTATTTTCTTCTCTTACGGGTAGAAGGTCAACTTGGTTATTCATTTTTTGCTCTCGCACGCAGTCAGGACGGCTTGCATTGGGATGTTGATAGTAAACCCGTTATGGTCCCTGACCAGACTGGCCCCTATAGCAAATATGAATCCAGTGGCCTTGAAGATCCTCGCATCACCACCATTGATGGCATACATTATATTTTGTATACTGCGGCGTCTCCCTATGGCTCCAGAATAGCCATCTCCACCACTAAAGATTTCTCAAACTTTGATCGTATTGCGTTTATATCAGAACCTGGAAATAAAGATGGTGTTCTTTTCCCGAATAAAATTAATGGTTTATATGCCCGGTTAGATCGCCCTATTGCAAACGGGGTGGGTTCCATTTGGGTTTCCTACTCTGACGATCTCATTCATTGGGGAGGACATAGGCATGTGATGTCTCCAAGACCGGGCCATTGGGATGCTGATAGAATCGGAGCATCTGTTCCGCCTATTCAAACCAAAGAAGGTTGGCTGGAAATATACCATGGTTTTAGAATGAATGCTTGTGGACCGGTCTATCGCATGGGTACGGTGCTTTTAGATTTGGATGACCCGTCCAGGGTAATTTCCCGTAAAGAAGAAGCCATTCTTTCTCCAAGGAAATATTATGAGCGTGTTGGAGATGTAAATAATGTGGTCTTTGGTTGTGGCGCCATATTAGAAGATAATGATGAATTAAAAATATATTATGGCGGTGCTGATACCTGTTTATGTGTAGCCACTGTCGATATCAATGTATTATTGGAGGCGACAATTAAAAATGATTAATCGGTATATAAATAACCCAATTATTACTCCTGACATGGTAGTACCATCCAGACCCGGCTACCGAGTCCGCGGTGCATTCAACCCTGGTGCTTGTATGTATATGAATGAGACTCTCTTGCTGGTACGGGTTGCTGAAGATTGTGAACCGCAAGAAGGCCAGGTAGCTGTTCCTTATTATAGTTTTAAAAATGAACAGGCCTCTCCTGAAATATTGGAGGTAAAAACAGATGACCCTGATGTTCAACTTAAAGACACCAGAGGAATCGTCTATAAAGGTGCTGATTACCTCTCTACTATGAGTCATATCCGTCTTGCAAGAAGCTCTGATGGTATTAATTTTACAGTAGATGAAGCACCTTTTCTTTCTCCTTGTAACGAATCGGAGGCCTTTGGTATTGAAGATGCCCGTGTGACTTTTCTGAATAATACCTATTATATTAATTATACGGTTGTATCAAAAGATGGGTATGCCACGGCCCTTGCAACAACACAGGATTTTGTAAATGTAGAGAGGAAAGGTATTATCTTCCCGCCTCAAAATAAGGACGTATCCATTTTTCCTGAAAAGATTGATGGGAAATATTACGCATTGCAAAGGCCGGATAATAATGGCTTTGGCCTGCCTTCGCTTTGGCAATCTGAATCTCTCGACCTTATTCATTGGGGAAATCATCACTGTATAGCCCGCCCCAGAAACATTCTCTGGGAAGAACAAAAAATAGGTGGAGGTGCTGCGCCCATAAAAACAAAGGAAGGCTGGCTTGAGATATACCACGGAAAAGGGCGTAATCAAATCTATTCATTGTTTATATTATTGTTGGACAGTAACGACCCAACCAAAGTGTTGAAAAGGGGCACTGTTCCTATCCTAAAACCAGAGGCTTCCTATGAAACCCATGGTTTTTTTCCCAATGTTGTTTTTTCAAATGGTATTATTCAGGAGCTTAATGGAGCGCTCCGTATTTATTATGGTGCTTGTGATGAATGTTGCTGTATTGCGACTACCACCGTAAATCAATTACTCAAAACATTGGGTTTGTAGGAATAAATAATGAGAATAGCGTTTGTTTCTACCTACCCGCCCATTGAATGCGGAATTGGGACGTATACATCTTATTTAAATGAAGCCCTCAAACACCATCACAATGAAACTTTTATTATTAGTTATGTTGGGGCTCAAGGAGAAAATGTCTTTGCAATAGCCAGTCTGGATAGCCATTCTTTGGCCTCAGATATATTCGATGTAAGTGATAAAATCACACCTGACGTAGTGCATATACAACATGAGTTTGGTTTGTATGGCAATCAAAAAGGCGTCCAGGTAGTCGAGTTACTCCTTCGATATCGATTAGTAGGAGAGCCGGTCGTCATCACGTTACATACCGTAAAACCTGAAATTCCGCCAGATGAACAAATCATATTGCGTATTTTAGTGTCAGAGAGTCAGGCTATTATCGTTCATGAACGTTCTCAAAAAGACACTCTGGTTAAATTATTTGGACAATCAAGGAAGATTCATGTGATACCTCACGGTGTACGAGAATTAAGCGCTATTTCAGAGGCAAAACAAAAAATTAAGCTTACCAATAATAAAATCATTTTGCTTTGTGGTTACTTTCGCCCCAGCAAAGGGTTTCATAAAATTGTAAAGTGGTTTCCGGAAATCGCCAAAAAATGCCCGGGTACTATTCTTGTTATTGCCGGTAAATCCAGAGGGTTACAATACCGGGAATACCAGTCCGCATTTTTTCAACTAATTAATAATTCACCGGCAAACGACAAAATAGAAGTGTTACGAGGCCAGTTTCCTCAGCATACTTTTGATACCATCATAAGCGCAGCAGATCTTATTGTGTTGCCCTATGAGGCTGGCGCACAAAGCGGGATTATGGCCCAATGTTTAGCCTTTCATAAACCTGTGGTAACTTCAGATCTGCCGGCTTTTCAAAGACTTATAGACGAGAGTGGCGGTGGTTATGTTGCTAAATCAAAACAGGATTATATCCAAAAAATCTCAAAAATTATAAATGATGATAATTTGCGTCAGCGCCTGCAAAATAATATCAAAAAACATGTAAAGAAGCAGGTGAACTGGTCGACCATTGCAGAGCAACATATTAAAGTATATCAGTCTGTGGTAAAAGTCCCTTATGGCAAGGCCCGGCATGTATTTATTGAATAATAATCTTATGAAAATCATAACTCTTAAACTGAATTAATAAATTGAAATTTTTTTTCTCGCAAAACTATAGCCCTGGGAGTTCATGGAAATCGGCAGCATAATAATCAAAAGTGAACAAGAAATTGCGGCAGTGCATCAAGCTGCCATGAATTGTTTTAATTGGCTCGAATTTGATCAAACTTCCAAAGCAAATTGTGCGGAAGTTCTCAATGAATTGTCACAAATTGGCTATAAGTTATATGGACAGGGAACGCTCGAGTTTAAGCTTAGTCATAAAAATGGCAGAACCGGTTTATTCATAACAGCGGTCTATAAAAACAAAGTCGACCATCCGAATATTACACCCGGTAAGCATATACCTGCAATGCACACAGAACAATGGCTTGCATATATGAAAGACCTGATGGATGACGTGCAGATACATACACAAGAAGACAAGAGTACCAAAATCATTGTGGTGAAATGGTTGGCTGAGCCGGTATCCATTTCAAAAGATTTATGGGTTAAAATAAAAAAAGACTTTTCTCTATTTTCCAGCTTATCGCCAAAAGAAATTATGGGCAGATTGAACGTAGAAGTTGTGGATGCATGGAAGGAAATTAAATACAAAAACAATCAACTTGAACAATTACTGAAAAAAAATCAGACCCTGGAAGAAAGTGGAGGTGATGACCGACAGCTTTTAAAGGACGAAGTGGACTTACGGGTTTTCTCTGAAACCGCTCTGGCTGGGCGTTCGAAAGCTCTTAATGCGATTTATAGGTTAGCTATAGCCAAAGACAGAGATTTGCAGACTATCTGCGATGGCATGGTTCGCGAGTTTGCTGATTTGTTTTCAGTGTCTTTTGCCTCTCTATCCATAGAAGTGGGATTAGAACAAAACGTCTATTCACAATTCACTGATGGCCTATGCACCCACACTCATTTGCTTACTCTGCAAACCCTTCCCAAAGGGATGAAAATTGAAAACGGCAAATGTTATCAATTTACCGGAGATATTAATAAGGAACTTTCGATTCCCATTTCGATAAAAGAATTACCTTACCAATCCCTGTTGTGCTACAAGATTACCGATACTAATGGAGAGAATATGGGGACCATTTTTATTCTGGACAAGAACAAACGGGTTTTCGAAGAATTCCATCTTTTTATCCTGGAGACTTTTGCCTATTATCTATCTGCGGAAATCTATCATTTCCGCACGGAGAAACAGCTCGTACGTTCTAAAGAAATGGAACTTCTGGGTATTATAACCTCCGGCGTTGCTCATGAGGTGAGAAATCCACTTAACGCCATTCTGGCAGTAAGCCAGGCAATGTTCCGGAAACTAGGCAGTAACGAAGAAATTAAACCGTTCATAGAACATATCAATACCCAGATAAAAAGGCTTTCTTCAATTATGAGTGATTTGCTGGAATTGGGGAAACCGCTTCGTAATGAAAATATGGGAGAGCAGACCCTGGATGAACTGGTTTCAGGAGGTGTGAGAGCCTGGAGAGAGTCATCAGTTTATACTGGTCGAAAAATAGAAATACATATGGGCTCCATTGCACAACAGAGAACAGTACATTCAGATAAAATGAAGATGCAACAAGTAATAGTTAATCTACTTGAGAATGCTTGTAGTCATTGTTCGGAAGAAAAGTCAATAATAATAGATGTTACTACCTCAAATGATGGGAAATCAAATATTAAATTTACCGATCACGGGACCGGAATGGACAAGGAAATGCTCCCGCGCTTTTTTGATCCATTCTTTTCAACCAGAAAAGGTGGCATTGGCTTGGGAACCTCTATTGTAAAGCGTATTATCCAAAGCCATGGTGGCAGTATCATAGTATACAACAATGAACCTCCACCTGGACTTACTGTAGAATTTACGCTTCCCCAAAAATAGTGGCGATTAATCTGGGTTGAAACTGATGCTTCCTATGTTCCCCCTGACACACACCATATATCGTTGATAACTCATTTTGTTATTATGTGAATAATTTCTCAATTTGAGAATTAAGTTTAAAAGGGTTTGTTAAACCTTGATTCATTCCACGTTAATTACATTGTTTGCAACTCCAAATTCGTTTGGTGACCATTCATGACATTCCGGGTCGTTGGTCCATACACCGTCAACAACGAACTTATATTCATGTCTTCCCGCTGGTAATTCCAAATTGAGATTGTAGAGTCCGTTCTGAAACTTGATTCTGTTTTTCTTGGGGTTCCATTCGTTGAAGCTCCCCGCGAGAAAGACCTCTTTTCCACTTTCTGCTTTCAAGCTGAACCTTGTCTGAATCAGCTTTTTGGAGGCATTACCATGGTCTTTGAATCCTTCCTTAACATCTTCAACCGCTTCTTTTATCATCTGACTGGCTTTTTCACCAGCATCTCGCATCAGGTTTATGGTTTTTTCAGCGGCATTCTTGGCCGCTTCCACGGCTTTGTCGCCAAACGATTCTGCCCCTGTAGAAATACCATCCAATGCACGATGATATAAATCAGCTATTTTCAGTTTAGTATCTGAAGCGGCCTGGTTAAACCCCTTTGCAGCATCAGCGGCTACTTCTTCGACTTTTTTAACTGAAGGTTTCTGTTTGCTCAGTGCCTCTTTAACCGTTTTTTGAGTTATTTCCCAGACTGCCTGTGATAATTCCTCTCCCTTATCTGCGGCTTTTACAATAGCCAGTCGAACAGTTTCTGCTACGTTACTTTCTGTCTTTTTCCCTGCTTCTGGTTTTGTTTTAACCGTAGTTTCCTCAAGGTGTCTCATGTCCATATTATATCTCCGTTAAAAATATTGTTTAATAGTCCACCTGAATAATTCAGGTTCTTTCATTCAACAATATGTCTGCAAAACATGTGCCAACTATATTAACCCGGTTTACATAGAACAAAAGTCTCACTCGCAGAGTGGTCATTATGATATTGTGTATCACTGCCGATATTTAGTCTGGTTTGTTCTTTTAAAATGACAATTGAACAATGCTTCCCAAAATATATTCTCAAAATGATATAAATTTTTCAAATTGGGAATCCTGGATATAAAGTTATCTCAGAACCCACTGGAATTATCATAAGAAGAGGCAATAGGTAAATATTTGGGCCCTGATAAAGATGGCATCTTTTTTGCATTAGTATTTGCGGATGAGCCTGGAAATTAAGAACTGGTAATGGCCGTATCAAATAAAAAATGAATAAAATTAAATTCAGTTTCAATATGGAAGATGCGAGTCAGGTATTTGTGGGGGCTTTTGCGCTCGCAGTGCCAATTTCTTTTTCTGAAGAGGCATGGCGACTTGGTGAAACACTACCTTTTCGTAATATCATGATGTTATTTGTGCTATCTGTAATATTCCTTAGCCTTTTTACTTATCAAAGTGTGTTTCAGAAAAATGTTAAATCTCGTAAGGACGTGTTCATTTTTCGTGTAGCTATAGCGTACTTAATGGCGGCATTGGTTGTTGGTTTGGTTTTACTGTGTTTGGATAAGCTCCCCATACTGGGTGATCCTATAATTTCGTTGAAACGTATTATAGTTATCACAATGCCAGCATCTATGGGTGCAATTATTGTGGATAGTTTTGACAAAGAGTGATTTGAAAGTGTTTAACATTTAATCGTAATATTTTTGCCGGACCATTTGCTTTTCTCTCAATCGGCTGAAAAAAGCAGGTTGGATTTATACTATGAAAAAGCTCAAAAATAAATCAACGGAAAATCTTCTTGAAATTGAATCGAAAGAGAGATTGTCATCTGCAAAAATAAATAAATTATCTAATGAACATCAATTATTAGATACATACCTAAAATCATCAATTGAAAACAATTTTTCTGAATTACTATTTAGGCTTACTAATGAAAAATTTGAAGAAACAAAAGCGAATGTATTATGGGAAAGCATCTTAACGCACAAAGATAAACTAAATAAAAAATTAAAACGTGATGTTGGTATTCTTGTAGCAACTTTAGATTATTTAACAAATATCACAAATGAAATTATAAGTCCGAAAATTACAAAAGACCAAAATATTGAAATAGCAGCAAAAATGGCTACAACAGATCCGATGACCGGTCTATATTCAAAAATGATTTTTAATATATCTCTGGAAACGGAAATAATTAAATCAATTAGATATAAAAGGCCGTTGTCTCTAATAATATTGGATATTGATAATTTTAAACAGGTAAATGATACCTATGGCCATCAAGCAGGTGATAAGGTTATTATCGAATTAGCTGAAATTGGCACTAAATGCTTAAGAAAAGCAGATTTGTTCGCAAGATATGGAGGTGAAGAGTTTGCTGTAATTATGCCTGAAACAAATAGTGAAAAAGCATTTATTGTATCAGAACGAATTAGGAAAAATGTTATAAAATTTCTAAAAATAAAAAATAGTATTATTACCGTGAGTATAGGTATTTCTTCATTATCCACGGTGATAAACTCTTCTTATGAGCTTATTAAACATGCAGACGATGCATTGTATAAGGCAAAAAAAGAAGGAAAAAATTGTTCGCGTATAAGCAGTACCTAATTAGACAATGTCATTAAGTTAAAATCAGCTATTTTGAACAGTAGCTCGTCAATTACATGATAAAATTATAGTCTGACGCACCACCGAACTATCAAAATTATTTGGATGAAAAGTATCATTTAAATAGGGCGATAATTGATTGGGCTTCAACAGGTTTTTCAAGGTAATAATGAGCCCCGGCATCAAAAACAATCTTCTTGATTGCGTCATCACCAATTCCTGTAATGACAATAATCACTGCTTGTGGCTGGTATTTTAGGGTTGTGCGTATGACTAAAAGTCCATCCAGGTCCATCTTTCCGGAGAGATTCAAATCAGTAACTACGGCCTGGTAAGTACCTGAAGTTAAAAATTCTTCGGCTTCATGCAATGTGTTTGCACCATCAACCTTAATGTCCAGCATCTCCATTTCCGATTTATATCCAAAGACGGTTGTCACCTCGTCATCTACTAACAATATTTTATATCCATTGAATGGCACATTAATCATTAAATCATGTTTCCCTATTTAATATTGGTATTCTATTACATTTTGTACAAAAATGAACAGTCATATCAGATGCCTATTTTAATCGTTTTAATTTCATTGCACCTTCGCATAATGTTATCTTATTTTTGATAAAACCATCTCAGAAGCCAGCCAACGGCTAAACCACATAAAAAGAAGAATAGAATCATCATTGGAAGAAGTAACTTAAACTTCCAGAGCATAAAATTGATTTGAATAGTGAAAAGATTTTGAATTGTAAAAAGGACTAATAATAAAAGTACTCCAATAATGCCAATTCGTTTGAGCTTGGTTTGTAAGGATGTGGTTTTCGGTTTTGGAACCTCAATAGGAGGAAGATCTCCTAAATCTTGTTTGTCGTTCTTGATTTCGGGTTCAGTCTTTTTATTCATAATAATTCCTGTTGTATAATTATTAGTACTTCTGTGCTTTCTTTACTTGTCATTGGATATGAGCCTTTTATTTTCTTCGAAACTGGTTATGTTCCCATAAGTCCCCGAGTTTTTATTAAATGATGGTGTGAAGAACTTTCTAACCAGAGCTTTAACGCCCCTTTCTGTTGCCTTTATTTCTTCCTCTGCTTCTTTAAGTACATTTTCCCAAATGGGTGCGAAACCAGCGGCCCTCTCCAACATTAAGTGAAGTGCTTTGTCATATAAATGAAGCATCCTTAAGTCGCCGCGTCCTGGCTTCTGCTGCCAGATCTGTAAGGAAACTCGAAGGTTTTCATTCTGCTTTTTTAAATCTTTTACCTCTTTAAGTAAAACATCACTTCCCTTAGAGGTAATTTCCATCTGGGTATTCAAGTGGGCTTTTAAGTCTCTAATTTGTTTTGTAAGATCTCTCCTTTTTGATAGGTTTACAAACCAGTAATACACAAAAAAGGTTAATCCTAATCCGAGTCCGCTTAAAAAGGGGTATTCACTTATTACGTTCATATTGAATATGCTCCTTTATTAGCCAATTGCCTTACTCGAAGCGAGGGATTCGTACTCCTAAAACAGGTCTTAATTTAATGACAATAACTAATAGTATTAATAGCAAAAATGCGGCCAATAATGTATAGCCGGAAAAGACCTGATAAACAGTGAAAAGACAGGAACGGCTTTGCTAAATTCTCAAAAAAATAATCGAGATGTTCAAATTGAGAAAATCAGTTTTTTTCTTCCTGGAGTTTTGGAATTTTTCTGTAGAGAGAGGAAAGAGATATTCCCAACACTTCACAGACTTTATGCTTGTCACCTTTAAAAAAGCCGAGAGCCTTTTTTATATAGATGATTTCCATTTCTTCCAAACTGCATAGCTGGTCATCGGAAGTCATTTGTATTTGAGGGGCTATATGTAAATCCGGGAAGTGGAAAACTGACAGCGGGCCTCTTTTGGATAATAACATTCCCCGTTCAAGTGAATTTTTAAGTTCTCTTACATTTCCTGGCCAATTATAGTTGGTGATAGTCCATGGGTATACCCGATATCTTTTAAAAGTTGATGAGAAATGCCAGTCAAGTCTTCTTGGCGCTTTCTCAATGAAGGAATTTAGGGGCAGAAGTGATGCCACATCCTGCCCCGGTGATAGAATTATATATCCTTTCTGCGATTCGAGAAAATTCTTCTCTCATCGTCAGTATGCCGCCTATCCTGATTGTTCATGCGCCTGTTACCTTCGGATTTGGAATGTGATTTGGTAATAGAGGTTATCAATATCAGTCCCAGGATTAATCCAAAACTTAATAAAATAATGGTGATATACATTTTAGATGTTTATTCCTATTTAAGTGGTTTTAATTAAATGCCTATTGATGTTTTAGAATTGTTTTCATGGCAATTGCCCAACAGTTTGTCGCTGGTGTTTCTGTTTATTTTTTACCAGGTTTCTTTTCTTCTCCAAATCGAACTTCTCATCGCGGCAACGTTTAAAATTTGTGTAAGCTTTATAATTCAGGCGAAGATTATTTCTATATGAAAAGTTTCCCACCAGGCTAATAAATGGTTTCCTTCCTTGCCACAAACTACACCAGAACCGGTACAAAATGCGGGGTATGGTATAAAAGTTTTGGTCACAGGAAATCATTTCATTTATGATGGTATCAGGAGAGAGATGTTTATACCTGGCAACGGGAAAGGTTAAGGTATAATATTTCCAGTCTTGCGGAAACGCCTTAAAAATTATTCGGTTGTCCGATTTCATCTGGTCCCAAAGGCGTGTGCCTGGCAAGGGAGTAAGAAATAATACATTGAGATTATCTAAACCATAATTACTGGCTATCTCTGAGATATGTTTACCAATACCTGACTTATCTACATCCAACCCAATGATAAATGAACCTACAACGAGAATTTTATGTTTCTGTATACGTCGGACCGAGGATCGCAAATCTCTGCTTTTTGAGATATTGAATTTTTTGCTAAGTTCTTTTAATCCTTCGGCACTAGGTGATTCAAACCCGATAAAAACACCACTGCATCCTGCTTTTGCGGCCAGTTCCATAAGTTCTTCGTCATCTGCGAAATTAATGGTGGTTTGTGCCAACCATTCTTTTTTCAAATCTGCTTTGGCTATAGCGCGGAAAAGCTCCTTGGCTCGTTCGATATGTGCGGGTCGTGTGCCGATGAGGTTATCATCTACAATCAAAACACGTTTTTCATGAATCAACTTAAATTCTTCCACCACTTCCTGGATAGGTCTTTGCCGGTATCGTCCACCATTAAAAGCGGTAACACTACAAAAACTACAATTCAAGGGACAGCCGCGTGTGGTCTGAATTGCTCCAAAGGCATATCCATCAGTCAATAAATCATGGCGAGCGGGGGGAACCTTACTTAATTCGGCATATCCTCCATCATATTGGTTTTTTAAATTTCCAAGTTTCGCATCATTTAATACCTGAGGCCAAATTCCATCAGCTTCTCCTGTTACAACGGAATCAGCATACTCTCTAACCTCGTCCAGACACATCGTAGCATGAATACCGCCCATCACCACCGGTACGCCCCGATTTCGGAAATGTGTAGCTATTTCATAGGCCCGGTTGGCCTGAGATGTAAATGCTGTAATACCTACAAGATCCGGTTGGGGCATGTTTTTATAGTCCGGCAATCCCAGATTTTCATCTACAATTGTGATGTCCCACTCTGGCGGAGTCAAGCCAGCAAGAACCATGAGACCAAGCGGTTTCCAAACGCGATAACGGTTCCAGCGGCTTTCCTTAACATTGACAATACTCACCAATGGGTTAGAGGGGTTTATAAGGAATAGTCGCATTTTATTTCCTGACCTCTGTCCTATCTGCCTGATTGCTTTTGAAAATATCCAAAGAAATCTCCGGTTGTTGATAAAAACAACCAATCTTTCTCAGATAATGTGGTTTTGTAGGTCTCCATGGTTTTAAGGAAACGATAAAACTCTCTGGATTCAGGGTTCCTGTTATAGGCACTGGCATAAATAGTTGTGGCCTCGGCATCCGCTTTGCCCATAATTTCCTGGGCTGTCTTATAAGCTTCAGATTGGATCCTTTTAAGTTCCCTTTCTTTTTCACCTAATATCTTTGAGGCTTCGCCTTGTCCTTCAGAACGATATTTTTCTGCTATACGTTTACGTTCACTGATCATCCTTTCAAATATTTTACTCCGTACTTCCTTCACATAATTGATTCGCTTACAGCGCAAATCAAGTAATTCGATGCCGAGTTCAAGGGTGCGGGGGGCAGCTGCTTTGATAATAGACCGGGTAAGTTTGTCACGTCCATATTTGATTGTGAGGAGGACCTTACCTTCTTCTGATACTGCCAATTCTTCATCAGCCTGGTATGCTCTGTTTGTGGAACGAATAAGTTCCACCAGGTTGTTATTGGCTATTGCGTTTCGGGTTTCACCATCAAGGATATCATCGAGGCGTGACTGAGCACCGCGTTCATCCCGTACACGTTGGAAAAATAATAACGGGTCGGCGATTCTCCAGCGGGCATAGGTATCTACCCAGATGAAACGTTTATCTTTCGTTGGAATCTGATTGGGATTGCCGTCCCATTCTAAAAACCGTCTGTCAAAAAAGTTGGCTTTCTGAATAAATGGTATCTTAAAATGAATACCAGGACGTATAATTGGCTTCCCCACCGGCTTTCCAAATTGGGTGATAATAACTTGTTCGGTTTCATTTACAATAAAAGATGAAAGGGCAGAAATGATAAAAACTAAAAAAGTAATTATCGCGATTAGTTTGAATTTGTTACTCATTTATACGTCCTCCTTTTCCAAGTTGAAGCAGAGGTAATACACCTGACGCTTTTTCGTCGCTTATAACTTTCATACCAACTTTTTGCATAACAATATTCATGGTCTCCAGATATATGCGCTGACGAGTTACCTCTTTGGCTTTAGCATATTCCTGATAAACAGAGCTGAATTTAGCGGCTTGCCCTTTGGATTGGTTTACCCGCTCCAGTGCATATCCTTTGGATTCTTCAATGGTCCTTTCTGCCTCACCCCGTGCCTTGGGAATAACCTTGTTATATTCAGACCGGGCCTGATTTATCAGCTTCTCCCGTTCTTGCTGAGCTTCATTTACTTCATTGAAAGCGGGTTTAACCTGATCGGGAGGATTCACGTTCTGCAAAACAACTTGTTCAACTTTGATTCCTGTTTCATACTGATCACACAGTATCTGGAGCTTACGGGAAACTGAATCTGCAATTTCTTGTCGGCCAACGGTTAATACTTCGTTTACGGTGCGGTCTCCTACAATTTCTCGCATGGTGGCCTCATTAATATCCCGGAAAGTTTCAATAGTATTTCTCACACGGAATAGAAATTGATAGGCATCCTTGATTCTGAATTGTACAATCCATTCTACTTCGGCCGCATTTAAATCACCGGTAAGCATCAGTGATTCACCCTGGTAGCCTTTGCTAGAAAATCGCGTATTTACGCCGGCTGTTTCTGTTCTGAAACCAAATTCAAGTTTCAGCTGCCGTTCGACAGGGACCTTATTTATTGATTCTATTCCAAAGGGTAGTTTCAGATTAAGGCCGGGTTCAACGGTGCGTACATATTTTCCGAACCGGAGTATAACACCGACTTCCTCGGGCCCGACGGTAAAAATAGTGGTGTACAAGAAGATGGCAGCTAATCCTCCGAGTAATACAAATCGTATTTTTCGGGGAGTGAGACCAGGAGGTATTATCTCCCTCAGTTGCGATAATGCATTATTGTCCATAATTTTCCTAATTTGTTTTTCTTCAACCTGAATACTGGCAGATGAAAGTTTATCCTACCAGGGCTGGACGTTTTGTACAGCTTCTCTGGCTTGTTCTGGGTTGTATGTATATGTTTATTAAATCGTGAATGTTAAGTCATTTTAACAAATGATCATAGTTGATGTCCTGGATAATGGGAGACGGAAAGTGAAGACCTTTGTTTCTATACAAAGGTGTCGGGGATAAACCCCTCCATTCTCAGGGCAAACTCCCAGATAAAGGAGTTAGTTTTGCCCAGTGACTGGCTGTTATAATGGTCAGTTTTGAACATGACCAATTCGTACTTTCCCAAGAGGTTCGTCAGTTCTTGAATTTTGATGATTAACGAACACCACTAATACTATACTAAGTTAACGGTTTCAGCACAGGGGCCTTTCTCTCCATTTCCTACTTCAAAAGTAACCTTATCGTTGTCCTGAAGCATTCCCCCTTCAATAGAGTTTGCATGAACAAATAAATCTTTACCACCATCATCAGGGGTAATAAATCCAAACCTTTTTTGACTGTTAAACCATTTCACTATTCCTGTTGGCATATATGCCCTCCTTTATAAAAAAATTAAATTTGATTTCGAACGCTATTACGGTACTTAAAAGATCAGATTGCTGAAAAGAGAAAAGGCTGTTATTTGCTGCCCTAACCCACATGGCAATGCAATTAACCCTTGATGGTGTCTTTTGGTTTACCTTTATCTTTCTTTGTTTGCCTTTTTTCTTTCAAGCTTTTTTGGGGCTTCTTCTTCTCATTTGGTTTTTTCTTATTTTTTTCTTTACCCATCAGAAATCTCCTGGGTTAAAATTCATTAAAACAAGTACAGTATGTTTCTTCCTTACGCTTATTAACTGCAGAACAAAGTGTTTTTTCAATATGCTTTGAATCCTGCAAATGAAATTTTTCGCTTTAGCTGAATATGAAAGACAGCAGCTTAGAATTTCCGGGTAGTTATATGTTTGAATTTGAATAATGAAGCCAAGGATTTATTTACTATTAATACATTGTACATCAAAATCCATGCCAGAAAATAAACCTTTTAAACAGAGCTAAAAGAAGTAGCGTACAGTCAACGTTTCGTCAAAATGAGAAGCATTGTCAAAATGAGAAATCAAAATGGAAAGTCTCCTTGCTGAAAGCAAATATTGATGATGGAACATACTTTGCAATAAACTGATGTGGGATAAGATCTCTTTCTACCCGAAATCCTATAAAGATTATATATTTACTTAACAACCATATTAACCAGGGGGGGTATGAAATATCTATTATTGTTCTTTATTTCGGCGTGTCTTCTTCTTTTCTCAGGCTGTGAGTCAGAAAAAACATCAAGTGAGTCAAAAGAAGCTGTTGCGAAGCAGCATGAGGGGCATAAATGTTCCAAACACAATGCTGATAGTAGTGCTAAACCATTATGTTCCAAGATTTGTAAAAAATGTGGAGAAATAAAAGGATCAGGCGTTTGTTGCAAACTTGAGGGTCACAAAAAATGTACAAAAGGCGATTTGCAGAAGGACTCTACTGCTTGTTGCAAGCACTCTAAATGCAAAAACGTAGCGATTATCTGTCTAAAATGTGGAGAATTAAAAGGAACCGATAAATGTTGTAATATCGAGGGACGTGAAAAATGTCCAAAATGTGGTCTTCTCAAAGGCTCAATTGGGTGCTGTAGATTAAAAGCGAGTTGATATGTCCAAACAGAGTCGTTAGGTCTCCATAACTTTTTTTTAAACCAGTAAGCTGTTCGTCATCAATTGCTTAGCATTATTACTGGTGTATCCGTTAAAGGGCACTTTCATGGTCTAGTTTTTCTATTAAGCTGAAGCTGCCTTTTGCATAGGTTTCCATTTTTTTGCTGACGCAATTTTAAGTCCAACGAAATTCCCCAATCTCCTAAATCTTATTTGTACTTCCATTTCCCTTTGACGCTGATAGCTTGTTTTATTCAAAGCTTATGTATTCCTTTTTATTTGTATTATATCCCGAAATGTTTGTGATTTGAATCACAACTTCTAGCGTCAGTTCACTGTAGCTTGACATCATAGCACACACATTTTTAGCAGAACTGATTCAACGGTAAAAGTTCTAAAAATTCCAATTATCCTTGAAAATCCACTGAAAAAGTGTGAAAATAGCATATATCAATGTTCTTAGGAAGATGGGTTTTATGAAAAAGCTTTTTAAAGTACTGCCTCATTTTTTAATTCTCCTGGTTATGGTTACAATTGTACAGGGTAAAGAAAATAATTCCAAAGCTGTTCCCGTTGAAACCGCTGCTTTGGAATCAGAAGCTGATACCTCTGAACTCTATATCTCGGATAAAGCGCCACCAATAGTTTTGCGGGACATTTTTGGCAGGCTGGTAAATATTAAAAATATTATTGGCAAAAAGAACATTATTGTCGCGTTCTGGGCCACCTATTGTATTCCCTGCCGGGAGGAAATGCCGCAACTGGAAAGACTGGCTAAAAAGTATGACGACGACGTTTCCCTTTTATTGGTTAGCGTGGATAAAAGAAAAAAGGGTCTGGTTTCGGGATATATCCGAAGGCATGGCATTCGTTCAATCGTTCTTCTTGATGTTTACAAGCAGACACTTGAGCGCTACAAAGTTGATAAAATTCCAGCTCTCTTTTTAATCGATAAAAGCGGAGAAATAGTATTTAAATCATCCGGTTACCGCTCGACCCGCGGTGTAAGAGAATTACGAAAGATTTTGGAAATACTCATCGCCTACAAAAACGGAGCATCAGATGACTGTTATAGTACAAAAACAAAAGGACTAAAAACAAGGAAAAGTAAATAGTATGCATACCAATAGTCGAATTTACCAGGGCCTTTCCTTCCTATTCGTGCTTTTGTTCTTGTGTCTTTATCCCGGAATAGGTCAGGAAGAAGTGGTGGCTCCCGTAGAGGACGTGCCTGTGGAAGAAACACAGCAGACATATAATGAGGAAAATATATCTTACCAGAAAGACCGTCTGTTTGTAGCGGTCAATAATTTCCTTGTAGATGGCTATGACAGTAAGGTTGCCAATGTGCTTTCTGATCGGTTTCGAACGGAATTATTTTCCACCAACCTTTTTAATGTAATTGAACGGGAACAGATGAACATGATTTTAACTGAGCAGGAATTTCAAAACTCGGACTGCGTATCGGACGCCTGCCTGGTGCAGGCGGGGCAGTTGATGGGGGTAACCCATATTTTTACGGGCACGGTAACCAGGATAAGTAAAACAACAGCAATTAACATCCGGATGATAAATGTGGAAACGGGCAAGATAGATTTTACTACGAGTACTGACTGCCGGGCATGTGAAGCACATGATTTATTGAAAAAGCCAATGCGGAAGCTGGCGGCAAAAGTTTCTCGTTTTTTTAAACCAGAAGACACAAAATATAAGCCCTGGTGGAAGAAACCCTGGGCCTATGTGGGAGCTGGGGTGGTAGCTGCCGGCGTAGTAACCACGGTGATACTGTTACAGCCGGATGATGGCGGTGGAAAGGAACAGACTGCGGCCATTCAGATAAAATAACGGGATTTTAATAATATTTGTTTAAGAAATTAGAATTGATGAAAAATGATTAAAATATGCCTGGAACCAGTCATTCCGACTTGTTCGGAATCAAAGGCAAACCCGGAGTGGCTGGAGTAACTTTTATTCTGGGCAAGGAATTACATGATTAAGAGTGATAACATGATATTTACAGCCATCCGCTTTTTAATACTTCTTTTCTTTTTAGGCATATCCTCCTGCCTTTTTCAAGACAATGTAGCGGAACCCGAACGTTATATTAAACTGGATTTTTCACAACTGGGTACAGATAAGGCAGATGAAATTTCGGTGAGTGGGATTAATGAAGCCCAGACAGATACCGTTTCGCTTTACTATTGGCAGGCAGGCAGCGGTCCTCTGTCAGAGGAAATAGAGTACCCTTCCAGTTTAAGCGGCAGGTTTTTTGTGCTTATCACGGGCAAGCAGGATGGTAAAACCACGATATCAAAGGTTTATGAGATCGTGGAGGGAACGGGCATTGTGGATGTGCGGGAATTGGAAATTGTGAATATTAATTTTTTGCTGGATGGTATTAATGATGGAGACACCGTATCAAATGAAATTATCACGCTTTCTGGTCAGGTGGATTCGAAGCCAGGCATTGCTGCTTTTAGTATGAATGGTGAACCCGTAACCCTTCAAAGTACAAGGTGGTCGGAGAATGTGACCCTGGCCGAAGGGGGCAATGTATTTGAGTTTACCGCGCTAGACTGGAAAGGTAACCAGCTCGAGCAATCCGTAACGGTGTATTACATCTTCGGGGCAGTTGATAACACCGGTCCCAGCCTGACGGTAAGTCAACCGCAAAATAATGAAATTATTTCTGTATCCAGTTCCAGTATAATAGGCACAGTAAGCGACCCCTCAGGAGTTCTTTCAGTAACCGTAAACGGCAGGAATGCCACCAATAACGGTTCCAGGTGGCAGTCTAATACCCTTTTAAGTGAAGGCGCGAATTCAATAGACATTATTGCCACAGATAATAAGAATAATGCGACTGAAAAATCTGTTACGGTCTATTACAATCCTCTGGCCATTGACAGTACACCGCCGACACTGTCAATCAGTAAACCTGGTGAAGCCGACACCGTTTCCGTCTCGCCGGTATTAGTAACAGGTACAGCCTGGGACAATAGCGGTATTAGCTCGGTTATGCTTGGAGAGCATGAAGCTATCTTAGAGACCAATGGCAGCTGGTACGGTTACGCGGCACTTAGTTTGGGTGTGAACAAACTGATGGTAAGCACCACAGATAAATCAAACCGGGCCAACACGACGTATGATACGATTATGGTGGTGTATGACAGTACCATCGCGGATGAGGCCTTTGATCTGGTTATCATTACCCAACCTTCCAATAATACAGTAGTCAATACCGCTGTCGGTATTACCATATCCGGCAGGGCCGAAGACGCCTCGGGCGTATCGTCTGTGATGGTGAATAGCTGGCAGGCGCAGATAACAGGCTATACCTGGACGGCTTCCATAAACCTGGATACGCTGGGGAATAACCGGGTAACCGCCATTGCCACAGACGCCAACGGCAATAAGGACTCTGCCTGGATAAATCTGGTGTATGACACTACTGCTGTTGATGCTACCAAACCTTCCCTGGCGCTGGTGTCCCATACCACCGGCGAGGTAGTGGGAACCGATACCATGCTTATCCAGGTTACTGCCAACGATGCCAACGGGATAACCCTGGTCCTGATAGCAGGTGATACGGCAACCCTGAATGGCGGAAAATATGAGCGCAGGGTACACCTTACACCTGGCAGCAATAATATCTCTGTTTCGGCTATAGACGGTAGTAAAAGCGCCAACAGCGAGACACTTAATTTCAGCCTGAACTACAGTGCTCCGAAGGCCCCTGCCGGTCTCACCGCTACATCTCTTTCGAGTTCATCAATAAAGATACACTGGCAGCCCAGTGACGGTGCCTCCGGATACACGGTATACCGCAGTGTGAGTGCCTCGGGAAACTATGTGGCTGTTACCGCAGTCTTGGTGTCAACAAGTTTTACCGACGCGTCCCTGGGTGCGAGTACTACTTTTTATTACAAGGTGAAGGCGGTGAATGGCGCCGGCACTTCTGATTATTCCAGTAGTGATTCCACCACAACCCAGGCTCCGCAGGTGGAAAAGCCGGGTGTCCCGGACGATGTAAAAGTTACGGTGACATCTGCATCGCAGGTTTCTGTAAGCTGGAACGTGGTAAGCGGTGCAACGTCTTATATTATTTACCAAAGCAGCAGCGCTTCCGGGAGCTATACTCAAGTGGGTATAACATCATCAGGCCCATGGGTCCATTCCGACCTGACGGCAAATACAGTGTATTATTACAAGGTAAGCGCACAAAATACCGCAGGCCTATCAGCGCAGTCAAATTATGCGGGCTCCCGTACAATGACGGAACCGCCGGTTATACAAAGTGTGGTGACGGGGGATAAGAGTGTTACGGTAAGCTGGAATACGGTATCAGGTGCTACTTCTTATGTGTTGTATTATGCCTCGGGAACTACAGTTGATAAAAACGGGACCAGGATTACCGGGGTTAGTTCGCCAAGGGTCGTAACCGGGATTATAAATGGAACGCAATACGCCTTTGCACTTTGCGCGGTAAATGGGTCAGGGGAGTCTGTGTTGAGTGGGATACATACCGGCATTCCCGTTTCGGATTCTGTGCCTGATACGACAGGTCAGCTGCAGCCGGATAAAAATACCTTAGCCTTGTGGCATTTTAATGAAGCAAGTGGAAATACCGTTTACGATGAAAGCGGTAACGGTCATAATGGGGTGCTATTTGATTTTGAAAGGTCAGCGGGTATGTTTGGAAGGGGATTGTATTTTAAAAAAGATGTTCAGTGCAAGCTTGATTTGACCACGGTGATAAGTGCTTTAAACAGAATGTCATATACTATTGAGTTCTGTATCTATATAACGGAAGCACCTGCTGAAACAGCAGATGTATTTCAAATTCCGAAAACAATAGGTGTGGCAGCGACCCGGACTGTTATTGGATATTCGCCGAATACCCTGAGTTCACATATAGATTTAACCGCAAGTAACAATATTGTAGATAACAAATGGCATAAAATCAAATGTATCTCCGATACAAAGGGTTTTTCCTTGTGGTTAGATGGAAAAAGAGTTCAATCACGAACCCAGTACCTTGCGGGAGGCATGTCTTCCATTGATCCTATATTCATAGGAGGTATTGGGTATAGTGGCTACATTGATGAAATCCGCATTTCAGATGTACCACGATTTACTGATTATTATACCCCGGGTATGAAACAAATCCCCGGCGGACAATTCGACATGGGGCAACCGGATATCTCTTTTGGTATAGACGAACAACCTGTCCATTCTGTAACCATGTTTTCATTCTGGATGGATAGCACAGAGGTGACTCAGGGTAATTATTCATCCCTTATGAGTAATACATACAGTAGTTTTTCCGCTCCGGCGTGGTCTAATACCAGTGGTAAAGGAAACAGCTACCCGGCCTATATTGTTAACTGGTACGATGCAGTACTTTATTGTAATGCACGAAGTTTGCGTGACGGTCTTGATACGGTATACAGCTATACGTCAATTACTGGTGTCCCCGGCAATGATTGTGTAATAGCCGGTCTTACTATCACTTTGAGTAAAAACGGCTATCACCTTCCCACAGAAGCCCAGTGGGAGTATGCCGCTAAAGCCGGCTCAACAACAGATTTATACTGGGGAAAGGACTATAACCCCTATCCCGTATCAAAGGCTGATTCCACGGAAATAGGGCTTTACGCGGTTTGGAGTGGGAATTCCCATAGTTTGGGTTCGGGAAACGCCGGATTTGGTACTCATCTGGTTGCATCAAAATTACCGAATAGTTATGGTTTGTACGACATGAGTGGGAATGTATTTGAGTGGTGCAATGATTGGTATGATGTAAATTATTATGGTGTAAGCACTAATACGGAGCCACAGGGTCCATCTCATTCTTCTGATGGACGACGTGTTCTTCGTGGGGGATCGTGGGATTACAATGCGACCAACCTTCGTTCTGCGTTCCGTGGCAGGATAGCCCCGGATGTCGAATTCATCAATCTCGGGTTTCGTGTCGCCCGGTAAATTGTGTTACACTTTTCTCTTTTTTCCGTTACAGTGCGTAGTGCGGCTGTAAATAAAATCACAAAAGAATGTGAATTAGTTCACTTTTTGAACAACCTAGGTGAAAATATTCATCTAGGTGATAGTTTACATTTTCATTGATAACAAACATATAATATGAAAAACCATTTCTATTCAAAAAAAAGCATGCCTTTACGATGTTATGGTTTGGCATTATCTTTGTATTAGATTTAAGCAAAAGATAATATACTAACCAGGAACGTCTTCCCAGAACTGTTTGTTATACACAAGCTAAGTTGGGGCTGTAGAAAAATCATAGAGTACAAATTCACAACTCAACCTTTAATATTTACTGAAATATTAGAGGTACACTGTGTGCCTATAGAATTTTCGCTACAGAGTGGTAGTTCAGGTTGCTTTAACAAAAGCTCATTACAGCAAGATTGAAAATAGCCCTCTTACTATACATTGTACTGATAGAAATCCTAAGCTTATGGAGAATGGCAGGAAGCGTGCAGAGTCCGGAGTGGACAAATAGCCAGTTAGATGGCATATCCAAGGGAAGCCCTCCTGCAATGGTATATCCCTTTAATTTGAGAATCAACATGGGGAAAATTGGGCTGATCCCGATATTCCGGGAAGGAAAAAATCAAAGACTTTTAATTTGTCAGGGGACAATATACTTTTCATTCCTTGATAATTATCCGGGTAAACATTAGTTTGTCTGCATGTTCATCGGGAAATCAGACCTCATCGCAAACATACCTTATTTTGGTGAATGTGCTTCGTTTTTTGTAGCAGGATTATGGGCCCTTGCGGTTATTCTCTTTAAAAAGAGCGGAGAGTCTGTTCATCCCCTTGCGCTTAACCTTTTAAAAACCTCTCTGGGAGCTATACTTCTTTTCATTACTTTGCTTATATTGGGTGAGCCTTTAATCAGGAATGCACCGGCCCGGGATTATCTACTTTTGTTTGTAAGTGGAGTGGCAGGTATTGGTATTGCAGATACACTTTTTTTTAAAAGTTTAAATTTGCTGGGTGCAGGGATGTCTGCAATTGTTGATTGTCTGTATAGTCCGTTCATAATTTTTATGTCAATAATTTTCCTGGGGGAGAGTCTGGGCCTTCTCCAGATTTTTGGTGTGGTCATGATTCTCTCTGCTGTTTTAACGGCAATGTCACGAAAAGCTCGCGGAAAAATTACCCGGCAAAACCTGTTTTGGGGAATATGTTGCGGGGCCGCAGCTATGTTCGCAATGGCATTTGGTATTGTGATAATAAAACCCATGTTGAACACGACCTCATTAATGTGGGTTGTGGAAATCCGGGTTCTTAGTGGTGCGGTTGTACTTTTTTTAATCGTATTATTTCGTCATGATCGACGGGAGATGTTTCGCTCGTTAATTACTATTAAGAATTGGCGCTATACACTCACCAGTTCAGTTCTTGGGGGCTATATATGTGTAATAATCTGGCTTGCAGGGATGAAATACACACAAGCCTCCACTGCGGCGGCCCTTAATCAAACCAGTAATATTTTTATCTTTATTTTTGCGGCGGTATTTCTTAAAGAATCTTTCACCCGCCAGCGCATCTGGGCTATCATTCTGGCTGTAAGTGGGGCAGTGTTGGTTACGTTTGGGTAATCTTATAGGTTATGAGCAATAAAAGCTGTGTGAAATCTGGTATTACCCTTGGGGATAATCCTGCCAAATGACATTTCAATAAGAGCATCCCTTTTTATGTTTTTATTAACTTTTTACTGTTTTTGTTTAAATACCACATCCCCCATATTCCAAAACAAGATATGGCAGAAAGTATTATGCCATAGGAACAAAAATCAGTAAAGTTAAATCCGGGGATTCCCCTGGCATAGAGTAAAATATACATGCATGTGACTGGCCAATAAACCGTAATCCCCATTGCCGCAATCATTGCAGTAACACCCCAGTTTGTCCGTAACCATAAACCGATTAGCCCCAGTATCAAAATAGGAATATATACGATAGTATCTCCCACCCCAAAACCCTTGTTTACGGCCACCAGCGTTTCGCCAACCTTTTCCATTGATTCTTGCAGGCCAATTGATACAGCAAATTCATAATTTATCCATGCCATTGCCTGCCCGATACATAATTCTAATAATAGCAGGATTCCTATTACCATAATGGTCCAATAACCAGCTGTTCTTTCTTTTAACATATTACTTTTGTCATTCTATAGAATTTCATCCCCGGTATTGGTATCCGCTTTGGCCATTGTGATTCAATATTCATCCCGCGATGTTCGTAAAGCCGACGGGCCCCTTCATTTTTAGCTGATACATCAAGGGAAAGTCGCTTCGATCCGTTAATGTGTGCCCGTTCTTCAATAAAGTCCATAAGAGTGGCACCAATGCCCTTACCGCGTAAGTTTTTCTCAACCGCAATAGACAGGAGATAATAATCGTTAGTAGAAATGGTCTTAAGAATTTGCATCATAGGGGCAAAAAGTAAATTAACTATCTTCATTCTTATGACACGAATTCCCGCGGCTTTTTTTAGCGGTTCGACTGAAAATTTTCGGTGCTGCTCACCAGTAAAACCCAAGGCCATGCCTGCAATACGTCCATCGCACTCTGCAAAAAGCACGTTCTCAAAGGAATAGCTGTGATTTGGCTGGGTATAAGCATGTGCTAAAATTTCGGCGTAACGAATTCCAAGCATTAATTGGAAAAATCCTTCAGCGACTTCGTTTAAGTAATGGCCACAGACGAAACCCTCATTAATGGTGGGCTTGGCGGCCCGGAGCACTGTTGAATTATGTTCCATGTCTAATTCTACTTTTCGCTAAATTCGTTTAATTCCTCAAAGTGCTCTTTTAAGGTGTGCTTTCCTATAGTTGTATTACATTTATCAAATATCATGCCAGTGGCACTTACTTCCCTGGAACATAAATATCGGATCGAAATAGGTGGGAAAGAATTCCCTCAATTGATCATATTTGGGAAAAAAGTCACAGTATGGTAAAAATATTTATTACAGATTAAATGATGGAGCATATGCTTCAACATCAACTGCGCTCATGCCTATTTCTCTTGCCATTGACTTCCATCCGGAAATTACGTCCTTTTGTTTGTTGAAAATATCCGATGCGTCAGCAGATGATAGTCCAAAAAGAGGGGCGACTTTCCCGGCTTCAGAAAGGGAAGCGTCTTCACCTGCATCTTCTGAAATCCAGGTTTTTAGAGTGCGTTCCTTGTCGGGAAATGGGTTTATATCAAATGCCGGTGACATCTTCCATTGGCCGCGGCCATTATACAAAAATCCGTGATTGTTTAAATGATCATCGATGTTATTAATTAGAATGTTAAAGACCATTCTTTGGTAAAGTTCTTTAAGGTCACTGGCCGCTTGACAGCTATACTTTCGAATTGTTTCTGCAATTTGCACATATGTATATTGTTCTCCGGGTATAGCGCTCATTAATGACCTGGCAGATAGATACATTAAACGTTTATTATTAACTCTGTCAAATCTGGATATTACTGCCACGGGCACTCCTTCAGAGTCAACAACTCTGGCCTTCGCGGCATTAATGCCTGCGGCTCTTGCAAGATTTAGAGCAAGTACTTCTCCATGAACAATAGAACGCATATCTTTAACACTTGAAAATTTACCGATTGCTAATGTACCGTCTGTGTCGATAATTGAACACTTAGGCCGCATCCCGCCTAATGAAGTACCATTACCTCGCAGAAAAGCAAGGTCCTTTGCGGTTTCACGATTTTCCTCAATAGCTTTAGTTGCTGAAAGAAGATGTGGTAGTTTTATAATCTGTGGGATATCGTTTTTTCCCTCAGAAGGGCGCTGAAAAACACCTGAATCATCACGAAAACGAATTGCACCCACCCTGCTAAAGTCGCTTATCCATAATAAATAATCAAAATCATTTAACAACTCAGACGACACATTTTTTTCTTGCGATGCCTTTCTTTGTTTGGCGTAGTCACGTTTTATAATCATTCGTCCCCAACCATCAGGTTCTACATCGGCAAAGCAATCAAAAAATGCAGACTGCCCTAAAACCTTATTAGAGCGATATTGATAGCCGGGAACTAAAGGGAGATCGGGTGAAAGTTCAAATTTATCAGGGTTTGAAAGCCAGCTTTCATTATATGAAAAAGCGGCAACTTTTCGATTTCCCTTAGCTTCAAAAGCCAGGGTACCAATGGCGATGGCTCCTTCTCCTAAACATACCTCAATCCTTTTTTTCATAATTCACCAAGATTCTTAATAGGATTGCGCACTCTTTTAGGAAGGCGTGATTCCTCCAGGAGAAGTCCTGTATGATCTGCCGAAGAGTCGAGTAGAGAAGCAAACGGGGTATCTATGCCCAAGGCAAAAAGTATCATTGCACAAGCGCCAATAGAAGTGCCAGGTGAACCTTTTACCAGTCGGCGGTAAAGAGGAATGGAAATACCAGCACGTTCACATAGCGATTTTATTGTAAGCCTGCGCTTTTTACGTGCAATATCGACATCTTGACCGAACTTTTCAAGAGATCTTGTAATTCGTGGGGATATGCAGGAATTATACTTATTGTTCATAATATACTCATATGTTATTTTAACCATTATAAGATAACATATGTGTTCTCTTAAGTCAAATATTAGATGGGAGTTTTGTGTTAATGTTCATTTTCCATACATGTCCATATTGAAGCGAAAATATGGTACCATAAGAAGATTAAAGAAACTTTTTTGTGTAAACGGCACAAAAAAAGCCCTTTTCGGGCTGTTTTTGCTTGGTGGATGCGGCGGGAGTCTCGCCGTAATATGCTCTTGAGACAACAGTTGCCATTGCCGAGGAGATAACCAGAACTGAAAATGCTGAGATTTCATAGGTGCCGAGAAGAACAATTTCTGCAGCAAAAAACACCCCGGCAATGGGTGCATTAAACATTGCCCCCACACCCCCGGCGCAACCAGCTGCAACATATACCTTCATTCTATCTGACGAAACCCTGAAAAACTGCCCA
>JADFYW010000019.1 GCA_015232855.1 Fibrobacteria bacterium | reverse complement strand
AAAAAGATTGAATATCGTTTAAATCTACTAAAGAGGTATGCCGGGATATCACCATATTAATTTTTACGGGTATAAGACCAGCACCAATGGCCGCTTCAATTCCCTTTAATACTTGATTTACATTTCCTGAACCGGTAATATTCCTGAACTTTTGGGGATCTAAAGAATCAAGTGAAATGTTCACCCTGTTCAGACCGGCCTTCTTAAGGCGTTCAGCTCTATCTTGAGTAAGAAGAGCACCATTGGTTGTGAGCACTACTTCAGAAAGCCCGGGAAGTTGGGAAATTTCACCGATTAAGTATTCAATATTTTTTCGGATTAAAGGCTCTCCTCCTGTCAATCTTATTTTTGTTATACCCAACTTAACCCCTGCCCTGGCAATTTCTGCTAATTCTTCGAGCCTGAGTATCTCAGAAAAAGGTTTTAATGAGCCATCTTCTCGTGGTTTACAATAAGAACAAGAAAAATTACACCTATCAGTAAGAGATATTCTTAAATAGCGAATTGGTCTCTCATATGAATCTATCAACATGATGTTAGTATTTAGCAAAAGAGAAGGATATTTGCCAATAATCAGGAATAGTTGTTATCTATAAGGTTCCTCCGTAGAGTCTATGGGTAATGTTGGAGCGTTGGAGTATTGGAGTAACGGGTAAAAAGCATGCAAGTTAATTCTCGTTTTTTCAAAGTAGTGACGAAGTCACTCTTGCTTTTAAACCCAACACTCCAGTGCTCCAGTACTGCAAAAACAAAACAAGGTAGTCGAAGTACCCACAAATTCTGCTAAGGAACCAACTATAAATACTTAGATTTCTATTATCTTAAACGGAACATCCCCACATGACGCTAAACGAGTTATTATCCAAAAACAAATCTTCCATACTAAAAACATGGAACAATCAAATTATATCTTCTTATCATCCTGATACCGCCAAATTTTTGTCTGGTACAAAAAATCAATTTGCAAACCCTGTGGGTTATACCACTTCAGAGAGCGTTGAGGCTGTTTTCAATTGCCTTCTTAATAATGGGGATGAAGATGATTTTATCAAAGCACTTGAGCCGGTAATGAAAATCCGCACCGTTCAAAATCCAAAGGTGTCAAAAGGTATCGGTTTTATTTTTGAACTTAAGGGCATTATCCGTTCTGCTTTAAAAAAAGACCTGAGTAAAGCTGATTTTCTAAATGATTGGATAAAATTTGAACAAAAAATAGATTTTGTTGGTTTGATAGCAGCAGATGTCTATTTAAAGTGTAAAACTGAACTTTTTTCAATCAAAGCTGAAAGAGAACGAAAAATGGTTGAAATAGCCTTTCGGCAGGCAGGGATTGTTGCAAAGACCGAAAAAAGAAAATCTTCGCCAGATATGCATTAAATTTTAATTGCTTTTCTATGATATTTTATTCAATTTTTAGCCAAACGTGAAAAATAAGAAAAGAGGTGTAAATGAAAAACTTCCTGATTTCCCTCGTTGCAATTGCCGCTTTATGGCTCATCCCCTATTTTGCAGCTAATGTTGCTGTGTTAAAGCTCCTGATTGCCGTAATAATTCCTTATGCTGCGGTAGTTATATTCCTGGTTGGATTCATTTATAAGGTCATTGACTGGTCTAAGTCAGCAGTACCATTTCGTATTCCAACCACTGCCGGCCAACAAAAGTCACTTCCCTGGATTAAAGCAAATAATATTGACAATCCATTTACAAAAATGGGCGTCATTATCAGAATGCTTCTTGAGGTACTCGCCTTTCGTTCCTTATTTAGAAATACAACAATGTCGGTTTCTGAAACTGAGCATGGCAAACGGCTTGCATATAAGACAGAGATTTTTTTGTGGATCGGCGCAATGGCTTTCCATTACTGTTTTTTAGTCGTTGTCCTCAGACATCTTCGGTTTTTCCTCGACCCGGTTCCTGCTTGTGTTCAACTGGTTGAATTCTTTGATGGTCTGATGCGGGTTGAGTTTTTTAGCAGTGTTTTTTCCATTGGTCTTCCTGGTATCATGATGAGTGGTCTCATTCTACTTGCTGCTGCTATTTTTCTCCTGGGACGGCGCCTTTTCAATGCCAAAGTCAAATACATATCGTTGATGGCGGATTACTTTCCTCTCCAACTGATTATTGCAATTGCCATCTCCGGAATATTCATGCGGCATTTTTTCAAAGTTGATCTGACCGCAGTTAAACAGCTGTCTATGGGTTTGGCAACATTCAGTCCGGTTATCCCCACAAACGTAGGGTCAATATTTTATATCCACATATTCCTGGTGAGTATGCTGGTTATGTATATACCTTTTAGCAAACTGATGCATATGGCCGGTGTATTTTTAAGCCCTACACGTAACCTCACTGCAGACACCCGTATGAACAGGCATATTAATCCCTGGAATCATGACGTTAAAACACACAACTATGACGAATACGAAGATGAATTCCGTGAAGTAATGAAGAACGCTGGCCTTAGGGTTGAAAAGGAGTAATGAATGAAACCAGACGAACTATTTCGGACCGAGCACCAACCTCCCGAAACTGAATGGACAGAAACTCCAGCAGAGATAAAAAAAGGTTACTATTGTTACGCATCCAACCCAAAAAGCGTTGAACACCTTGACTTGCCCCATGCAAGAGCCTGGAACCCCCTTGAAGAAGACTGGAAACTCCCTGAAAATTGGCAGGAAATTTTCTTAAATGGTTTCAGAGAAAGACTTACTAAATTCCGTACCCTTAAAATATTCATGGATATCTGTGTACGCTGTGGCGCATGTGCAGATAAGTGTCACTTTTTTATTGGTACCGGGGATCCCAAAAACATGCCTGTTTTGAGGGCGGAACTTCTCCGCTCTATTTACCGAAATGATTTTACCACAGCGGGCAAGCTGCTTGGAAAACTGGGTGGCGGACGCAAACTAACAGTTAAAGTCCTGAAAGAACTCTGGTACTATCTGTTTCAATGTTCAGAGTGCAGACGGTGTTCGGTGTACTGCCCCTATGGTATTGACACTGCAGAAATAACCATGCTGGGACGCGAACTCATGAATCTTATTGGTCTTAATATAGACTGGATAGCTACTCCCATTGCCAATTGTTATCGTACAGGTAATCATCTGGGGCTCGAACCCCATGCCATTACTGATGCGATGGAATTTTTCACAGAGGATATTGAAGATATCGTAGGATATGACTGTAAGCCCGCAGTTTTTGAAGAAAAGGCGGACATTCTTTTTATTACTCCTTCAGGTGATCTATTTGCTGACCCGGGTACCTTTACCGCCATGGGCTATCTCATGTTGTTTGAATATTTGAAGCGGGAATATGATTTAAAAGTAACCTGGAGTACTTATGCTTCAGAAGGCGGTAATTTTGGTTTATTTACATCTAATGAAGTAATGAAACGTCTAAACGCTAAAATGTACGCTGAAGCAAAACGCCTTGGTGTAAAATGGATACTCGGCGGAGAATGCGGTCATATGTGGCGGGTTATCAACCAATACATGACCACCATGAACGGTCCTGCAAATTTCCTTGAAGAGCCGGTTAACCCTATTACCGGCACCAAATTCGAGAATGCCCGTGCCAATAAAATGGTACATATTACCGAGTTTACAGCAGACCTTATCAAAAATAATAAACTGAAGTTGGACCCATCCCGTAATGACAATGTACGTATGACATTTCATGATTCCTGCAATCCTTCCCGTGGTATGGGGCTTCTTGAAGAACCCCGTTATGTTATTAAAAGCGTTTGCAACCATTTTTATGAAATGCCCGCAAATACCATCAGAGAACACACCTTCTGTTGTGGAGGCGGCTCTGGGCTTAATGCCGGTGAATGTGAAGAACTCCGCATGGCTGGTGGCCTGCCAAGGGCAAACGCAGTTAAATATGTTAATGAAAAATATGGTGTAAATACCCTTGGAACAATATGCGCAATTGACCGGGCTGTACTCACCGAAACAATGAATTACTGGGTTCCCGGTGTAGAAGTGGCCGGTATTCACGAACTTGTTGGTAACGCACTTATAATGCCTGACGAAAAGAAACGGACAAAAAATCTAAGAATGGAACCGCTCCCAGGAATGGAGGAGGAAGAATCTAATGAATGATAAAGCTGAATTAAGCAATGCGTCAGCATCAGCTTCAATGAAACTTATCCCCTCTGGGGATAAGAAATGGATAATCCTTGGTTTAATAATTTTTGTGGGGTTGTTTACCTTCCCCATCTGGTATAACATGTTAAAATGTAGCGCTCCAATACAGCCTGTAGTTTTATCTGCGAAAGCCAAAGCTGCCGGGTATTGTGTACTTCCAAAATCAGAAATGGTTTCTGCCCATATGCAGATTCTTGATGAATGGAGAGACATTGTTGTGCGCGAGGGAGAACGTACCTATACGAGCCCCAGTGGTAAAATTTTTACTATGAGTCTTTCCAATACTTGTCTTGATTGTCATAACAACCAGGCTGAATTTTGTGACAGATGTCATCAATATGCTTCTGTAAAAACTTACTGTATGGATTGCCATGTTAATCCGTCAAAAAGTTTAAAGGAGAACATGCAATGAAAAACAGCAGAAGAAAATTCCTTAAAATTGCAGGTGCGACTGCAGCCGGGTTAGGATTAAGTACCACGGCAATTAAAGCATTGGAGTCAACCACTGCAGAGCCACCACGCGCTCCGGACCCACACGCCGCTCCGGCTGTTGATACTATTAAAATGGGAAAACCCGTAATAGACGAAACAGCTCCTGTCGCAGATGTGAAAAAAAATCCTCCGCCCTCAAAAGCCAAACAATGGGCAATGGTAGTTGATACACGCCAGTTTAAGTCATCAAAAGATTTGGAACCTGTAGTCAACGCTTGTAACAAAATTCACAATATTCCCTCACTCAACAAAAAACACGAAATCAAATGGATTTGGGAAGAAGAATACAAACATTTATTTCCTTCTCTTGAGACAAAGTTCCTCGCAGAAGAAGTGAAACACAGACCCTTTCCTGCATTGTGTAATCATTGTGAGAACCCGCCTTGTGTACGCGCATGTCCTACCCAGGCTACGTTCAAACGGAAAGATGGCATTGTACTCATGGATTTTCACCGTTGTATTGGCTGCCGCTTTTGTATGGCTGCTTGTCCATACGGTGCCCGCAGTTTTAATTATGTAGATCCACGTCCAAACATTGAAGAATTCAATCCCCAGTTTCCCACCCGTACCAAAGGTGTGGTCGAGAAATGTAATTTCTGCGCAGAACGCCTGGCAAAAGGCCAATGGCCAGCTTGTGTAGAAGCCTCGAACGGAGCAATAACTTTTGGTGATCTGGATGATCCTGATTCCGATGTCAGAAAAGTGTTGAAAAACAATTTTTCCGTAAGACGCAACGTCAGCTTGGGCACAGAACCTTCAGTCTATTACATTATCTAACCCGGAGAGTCAAGCATGCTAGAAACCATTTTTAAAGGAAGTAAAAGTTACTGGACGCTCGTTACCATCCTTGCCGGTCTCATTGCTGTCGGTGCCATATTTTATATTAAACAGCTACAGGTGGGCCTTGGCATCACAGGCATGAGCAGAGATGTATCCTGGGGGTTTTATATTGCCCAGCTTACATTTCTAGTAGGTGTGGCTGCCGGAGGTGTTATGCTCGTCCTCCCCTACTACCTGCATAATTATAAAAAGTTTGGCAAAATCACCATCCTCGGCGAATTTCTTGCCATAGCCTCAATCATTATGTGTCTTTTGTTTGTAATGGTTGACCTGGGTCAGCCGGCCAGAGCACTTAATTTATGGCTTCATCCCACCTTGCACTCAGTGCTTTTCTGGGATAGTTTGGTTTTATTCGGCTATTTATTTCTGAACTTACTCGTTGGTTGGACCGTACTTGATTGTGAACGCAATGCAGTCCCCCCACCCAAGTGGATAAAACCATTTATCTATCTCTCAATTCCATTTGCTTTTGGGATTCATACTGTAACCGCTTTTTTATATTGTGGATTACCTGGGCGACATTTCTGGCTTACCGCAGTACTTGCTCCTCGGTTTTTAGCTTCTGCTTTTGCTGCTGGACCAGCTTTTGTTATAATCCTTTGTCTCATTCTAAAAAAATATACAAAGTTCAATGCAGGCAAAGACGCAGTCCAGGCCCTTTCACGTATAATAACTTATGCTCTATTAGCAAATATTTTTCTTTTCCTCTGCGAAGTTTTTGTTGCCATGTATAGTCAAATGCCTAGTCATATGGTACATCTCCAATACCTCTTTTTTGGTCTGCATGGTCATAATGCTCTGGTTCCATATATGTGGGCTGCAATGACCATGATGGCAGTAGCCATTTTTATGTTACTAGTTCCTTCAGTCAGAAAAAATGAAAGCTATCTTGCAATCGCCTGTGTCCTTACCTTTGTGGGTATCTGGATTGATAAAGGACTTGGCATGATCACCGGTGGTTTCGTTCCTAATCCCCTGCATCAGGTTACTGAATATATGCCAACGTTCCCCGAACTTATGATTTCAATAGGGATCTATTCTATTGGCGGTCTTATCCTTACGTTCCTTTTTAAAATGGCGGTATCAGTTCGAGAAGAGGTATCTCAAGACCTCTGATAACGACAATTTTCTTTTTATATCAAACAGGCCAGCCTTTTAAGGGCTGGCCTGTTTTTTTATACCCATTTCACTCAATGTATTTTTTCTAATATTGGAGTAATCAGTTTCTAGTGTAATGTCCTAAACTGTATGGAATTTAAGTTGCATTTGTCATCGCCCTGCTTGACAGGGCGATCCATCCCAGGATCGATGACTTGATGGATTGCCCTGTCAAGCAGGGCAATGACAACATGAGGAATAAATCATATACAATTTAGGACATACCACTAGTTTGCTGCATCGATATCTTTAAGCAACCGGGCCACCTTTTTTAATTCTTCAGTTTCAAAAAGAAAGATATGTTCTTTTGATATCTGGTTTAAACTCTGACGAATATCAACAAAAAAAGCTGACAGGTCTTTATACAGACTCTCCATTTTCATTTCTTCAGCCAATACCGCATTACCCGCAAGAGAGAAGCTCTGAATACCCATTGCTTCATAATACCGTACACCAGGAGCACCACGCCTATTTGTCCTCGCTCGAATGACCTTCTTTAACATGCCGGTAAAAAACAACGTATGGTTCCCTATTTCAGTATGTATCCTAAATTGTTCATGGGGACCGGCTTCTTCCAGCTTAGTAAGCATATCGACGATGTATGGGAAAGGATGCCCTTTGGGAGTATCTTCACCCTGCCTGCGGGATTCAGAAAGCACTTCAGTCAATATCATGGCAACATAATCTGCCATCATACGGTCATCAATTCCTTTCTTTAAAAACAAGTTTCTAATCAGTATGTAGAAATAGAAGTAAGAAGAAATCATCAATACCGCATTTAGCTCAAGCACCGCTTTAAACAAAGGACGCGCATCAAGCATTTGATCCCTTATTTCGTTATCGCAAAGTAATGTTTCAAAGAAGCGCTTCTGATTTCTTTTTGACGCAAGCACCTCACTCATAAACTCAAAATCAGCAGGAGTTAATTTTTCCCGGCACAGTGGTTTTAAAATGTGAGTGTGCGTTTCCATACATATATATTTTTGAGCAATTAATAAGCCGTATCCTATTATATCGGCCAGAACAGGTAGTTCCTGAAATCAAGGGACAGATTCCCCCTTATTATTATACCATGAATTGGAGTATAAAACCAATGCAATAAACTAAAACTCCGCAACTATTACCTAAATTTAAAGGAAATAGGCAATCATAATCTCAAAGAAGGTGTTTCATATGTAATTGAAAACGAAAACTCAAACAGCTAAAATAAAAGATTCAGGGGGTTTTATTAACAAATAGAGATAAAAACTATTCCTATCTGAGAAATGATGTGAGCTTGTATTACTTTAATAAACGAACATCGATTTCCTGGCCTCTTTCAAGTTTTTCTACCCCTGCGGGGATAGAAACGATGCCATTTGCTTTGGAAAACGCGTGAATATGAGCGGAGCCATGATAATCCAAACCGAGGGCTTCATTTCCCTTTAGGATAACAGGCAGGAATTCCTGACGCCCTGTTTTCTTTTTGGTAATGGGACTATTTAATACGGCCTTCACCACTGTCGGAAGGAAATCATAACCCATCATTTTAAACAGGAAAGGTTTTGCCAGCACCTCAAACAATACAAACGTGGATACCGGATTCCCCGGGAGGCCGAAGAATATTTTCTTATCACCTTTTGTTCCAAAAACAGTTGGCTTGCCTGGCTTTACACTTACCTTTTCAAATAAAATTTCGACGTTATTCTTCTTTAAGACTTCTGGTACATAATCAAAATCCCCTGCAGAAACACCACCGGAAAAGATCACTACAGTACACGCTTCAAAAGCGGCCTGCAATATGTGTTCCACTGATTCCGGTGTATCTTGTGCAATACCGAAATATCTACTTTCACAGCCCATGCGATTTATTTGAGCACAGAGCTGATAACTATTGCTGTTACGAATCTGAGCCTCTTTTGGCTTATGTCGGGGTTCTACAAGCTCATCCCCAGTAGCAACAACCCCCACTCGCGGTTTTTTAACCACCGAAACCGGATCGTGACCAACAGCAGCTAACATTGCTATTTCAGCGGGAGTAATAAGTGTACCCGCTGTCAGGACAATATCACCTGATGTAATATCCTCAGCTTTTTTTCGTATATTTGACTTGCCGGATTGTTTGAATACCTGGATCTTGCCTTCAATTTCCCGGGTGTGTTCAAACATAACAACAACATCAGCTCCTTCCGGTACTACCGCTCCAGTCATAATACGCGAGCATTGCCCGGGTTCAATGACTTTTTCGGGCAAGCGTCCTGCTGGAATAGTCTCTATGACCGTCATAGGAGATTCAAGGTCGACCCTTCGGCAGGCAAACCCATCCATAGCTGACATATCATAAGCCGGCATATCTACATCAGAAAATACATCACCTGCAAGTACACGACATTGTGCTTCTCCCAAACCCACCGTTTCGGGATTTAAACGATAAGCTTTATCCAGCACGATATTATAGGCATCATCAAACGAAATCATACGCTAACCCTCTCCTGTTCCGTATAAACTAAAAAATGATTTCCTTTAGCGTTACCAATTAATGTAATCCCCATTGTGCTGGACAAATGTACCGCATGCCGGGTAGGTGTACCCAGACAAATAATCATGGGAACACCGGCACGGCCTGCCTTATAAACAATTTCGGAGGATATACGGCCCGTAGAAAGAATAATCAACTGTTCAAAATTAAAATCCCTGCACAAAGCAGAGCCAAGGACTTTATCAACTGCATTATGCCTTCCAACATCATAATAGATATTATCTGGTTGTTCCCCGGCAAGGCTCATACAGGCCGTATGCAAGCCTCCTGATAATTTATCTTTACGTGAATGCTCTTTGAACCATTTAAGTAATTGATGAATCTTGGATGCTGCTACTCTCATCCCCTTTTCGGCAGGCAGGCGCTCGGGAAGATCACTTCCTTTAAAATAGATAACAGCACTTCCACAACCTGCAGAATATAATTTTTTACCAAATTCTGATTTTTCGGGCATATGTTTAAGTTTTACTTCTGCAGTCCATTGTTCCTTATTAAAATGGTACCCAATGATATTTTCTTGAGAGGCAACAAAACCCGAGCTTAATAAAAAGCCATAAGCAAGTTCTTTCAAATCAGAAGGACTACTCATGAGCGTAGCCAGTTCAGTGCCATTTGCACATACCGAAAAAGGCACTTCCGCGGCCAATGTTTTACAAACGGTCTCCACTCCGGTGTGAGATACTTTTATGGTCTCTATGATACTTTGCATATCATCGGAACTAAGCTCTTTCATGGTCCCCAAGATAGTTCATAAAATCTTTTCGCGTATTAATATTATGATACCAGCTACTGTTTGTAAATTCTGTTATTTCAGTTGCAAAAAGTGGAAAAAGGTCTGCAATTCTCCGATGACCTGTTATGAGTAATTTTTCAGCTTTATTAGCCACTTTTTTATTATAAACCGCATAAAGGGGCTCCACCATACCCCTCTTAAAAGAGGCCAGGGCTATGTCATTGTCCATAGTTGAGGTTAATAGTTCCCTTACAGCAAACATATTCATTATTGGTATGTCGCAACCGGTTACAAAATTTAGCCGTGTACCAGAGGCCTGCAACGTAGAAAAGAGCCCCATCAACGGCCCTTGGCTCTTCTGCTGATCCGGAATGAAAACCGCATTATCCAAATGGTTAAACTCATTTTTTGGCTTATTGGTTCCAACTATCACCGCATCAAAACAGATGTTAAGTTGCTCATAGATATGTTGCAACATTGTAGTACCAGCAATCTGCATTTTGGTTTTATCTTCCCCCATCCTTCTCGACTGCCCACCGGCCAAAATTATTGCACTCACCGGCTCTGGTCTTGCACCCGCCAGCCAGGCAACACGAGTCAATAAAGACTCCGGGACTTGCAACTGCAACGAAATTTTTTGGAGTATACTCTTATCTACCCTTTTGCCACTTAGAATATCTGCGCGCTCCCTGGCCTTTTTGGCAGATGCTTTAGGCTTATCTCCATCCAAAAAGATTACTAATTCCGGATTGATATGTTCCAGAACCGCATTACTCTCGACAATCAAATATTGAACAGCAGAAAATTTTCTTTGAATTTCTTTGAAATCCGTTGAAGAAGGATAAAAAATATTACCCACATTCTTTTTTGGCTTCCCATGCCCAAGCTTAATCACTGCTGAGTCTGAAAACAACTTTTTTAATTTTAAGCAGAGTGTTGTCTTCCCTACATTTGAATGTGCCCCTGCAACGACTATTATTTTTGGTTTCAGATACATTACCTTATTTAAAACATCCAAGCTGACAACGGCTTATTTTTATTCCCAACTCATTACAGGTATTGCCTATTTCACGTAGGGTTATTCTGAAGGTTTTATTCAACTTAAAAGCTTTGGTACAGGACAGCCTTTTTTTGCCATCTTTAATGGTTGACGCGTCATTAACAATCCGCTGCCTTTCCTTTTTGCCCATAATTTTTCCTTTCAATTTTTGTCTTTATGCTATAAAATTAATCATTTTTTGAGCCATAAGGAATGCTTACAATTCAGGAAAAAAAATGTACATTCCCATTCAAAAATAAAAATGAAAACGCTAGCAATCTCGCAATAATAGTAAGAATTTTAATGAAATAATGTGCTTTTAAACCAAACCGGAGCTACCATGAAAAAGAAAATTTTTGTCGCATGTAAACTCAGTGATGTGGGAGTAAAAAAATTAAAAAATCAGAAAGATTTTTCGGTTACTGTTATTCCAAAACCCACTGCTGAAGAACTCATTACAAATATCAGCACAGCTGAGGGTATTATCATTAAAAGCAATGTAAAACTCACCGCAGATGTGCTTGAATATGCGAAAAAACTCAAAGTTATTTGCCGTGCCGGTGCCGGTGTAGATAATATTGATCTGAAAAAAGCCTCTGAAATGGGTATTCCCGTTACAAATACTCCTGGCCTGAACAGTAATTCTGTTGCTGAGCAGGTGTTCTGTTACGTCAACACCTTGTATAAAAATATTTGTGTATATGATAATTCTGTAAAAACCGGCCTATGGGAAAAGGGCAAATATCCCATTAATGAGCTGAAAGGAAAAACAATTGGAATAGGTGGTCTGGGAGCTATCGGTAGACTGGTGCTCGAAAAAGCAAAAGGTTACCGTATGAAAGTTAAAGTCTATGATCCTTTTGTTTCAAGCTCATTAGGAGCCGATTTAGGTTTTGATTTTGTATCCGATATCAAAGAGCTTTTTAAAACCTGTGATATCGTGACCGTTCATATGCCAGCTACAGCAGAGACCAAAAATTCCATCACTAAAGAAGTTCTCTGTTCCATGAAAGAAAACGCTATTTTTATTAATACTGCTCGTGGTACATTGCTTCCAGAGAATGCTCTTGAACAGGCCCTTGCCAAGCATAAAACTCTCAAAGCTGCTATTGACGTATATCTGGTCGAAAAACCCGGTGAAAAGAAGCTTGCAAAATTTGGAAGCAGAGTCGTTCTTACACCCCATGTATGCGGAAATGCAATTGAAGGCCAGCTTGAAATTGCTGAATTATGCGCAGATATCATTATTGATGCGGTAACCAAAAACAAACTGCGTAACCTGGTTAACTTCGTAAAAATCCCGGAAGATCTTTCCCAGAGTTTCCTTGACCTGTCTGTTGGACTCGGGCATTTGGCTGCATCTCTCAATGCCTCTAAGGGGCAATTGGAAGAAATACGTATTACCTGTTATGGTGGCATTCAGAAATATGGAGACTTACTTATCAAGCCAGCTATCAAAGGGGTACTCTCCCAGATGCTCAATGAGAACATAACCCTGATTAATGCAGATGCCAAAGCCCAGGAACTGGGAATTAAAACGGTTCTGAGAGAACCTGCTGATGCAAAAAATTATGGTGATTCTATTACCGTAGACGTTGTCGTGCATGAAAAAAAGAAACTTTTGGAAACTTCTGTTAGAGGCAAACTTATTGAAGGTATGCCCGTCATTATGAAAGTAGACCATTATGAAGACCTCCAGGTAAGACCTCAGGGCCATCAGTTATACTTCTTGTATGATAATAAACCAGGTGTTATTGGCTCTATTGCCTCTCTACTTGGTGAAAGTAAAATCAATATTGAAAGTATTCTTGCCTGTAATGATTCTGAAAAAGGCAAAAAGCAATTGTTGGTAATACGAACGGAACAGTGTATTCCTGAAAAGGTTCTTTCGAAGTTAAAAGAAAAGACCATAGCAAAATCCAAGACCAAAGTTTACGGCTGCCAAACCGTAGATTTTGATAGTCTGTAGTTTTTTTTTAATTCTACTTTCCTCTTTGAAACGGTATTTTTTTAGATACCGTTTTTTTGATAACCCAATTTACCACTAATGCCACTTTTGGCAATTGCCCCAAAAGTGGCGCAAAAACGCTCTTTTCCCTGTCGGCACAATTCCCTGTACATTCCGACTTCATTCACGCAGGATTAAGGAGCTTTTTGAATTTTCATCACAATGCACAATCACTACGAAATTGAATGAGTCGGAAAGCTCAGTGTGCCTCCCCCTGCCCATTACAATAAGAACCGTCGTCATTGACATTCCTCATAGGGCAGAAGAACCGTGAACACAGCTAGGAGCATCAAATTCAGCTTTGGCTATAGCAATACCAAGCGTATCCCACATTCGAGCATAAAAAGGGCCCAGGCCCAAAAAGGAATGAAATGACGCCATTTCTCAAAACGAATGGGCCGAATAAGGCACACTGAGCATTCCGGTCATAAAACAATACTCTTCCAATTCAAACATCCACCAAACTGAATTAGAGTACGAACTATTACACCCCACAACCGGGATAAGAAGTGAATTGTGCTGCCAAAAAAAAGCTCTTTTACGCCACTTTTGGAGCGCTTGCCAAAAGTGGCATTGGTGGAAGATGAAGTGTTTTAAGTCGGGATAAAGAAAATAATAAACTCAAATAATATCCAAATAATACTTCAGAATATCCCGACGGCCAATAACTCCTGCAAGATGGTTCTGACTGTCCACCACCGGGAAACAACGGTATTTTTTAGATTGGAAAAGCCTGATTACTTTGGCTATAGTGGTATTATCCCGAATAGAAACAACCCCCCGGGTCATGATGTCACTAATGTGTTGCTGGAAATTAATTTCCATTATAAGATCTGTTTCAGAAAGAAGCCCAACAAGTTCATTCTGCTTATTAACTACTGGCAGTGAACTGATATTATTGTAAGCAAAAAGCTTGATTGCATCAATACAAAACATATCAATATTTGCAGCAATCACATCCTTATTTATAATTTCCATAACCGACTGATCTGCTTTATGACGGTAACCCCGTAAATCAAGAATCATGTCCAATTCATCAATATGACTGGTACTCAAATATTTAAATCCACATTTTAAATAAACGTGTCGGGCCACATGATTTCCTGCTTCCACCGACAACCAGATCTTATCATATTGGTCTTCATAGGCAATTTGAACGATATAGCGGGTTAGCTGAGTACCGATTCCCCTACCCTGGTATTTGGGATAAACCACGATAACCATCTCGCACATTCCCTCTTCCATGGGCAAAACACAAGCATGCCCAACCACTCCCTCCTGGAAAGAAAAGGCAATAATATTTATGCCGCCATCAATGAGTTGCTGTACCCATTTTTTGCACATACCATCATCAAGAGGAGGCAGCCCATTAAAACAATTCCGGGGAACTTTCTCCAAATACATAATATTCAGGTTCTCTTTATTACTCTCGTTTAAGCCCTTGATAATGATGGATTCATTTTTTTTATCCACAAAAGCATAAGGATGTGAAAAGTGTGAACAATCGGAAGGAACTACAGGTATATCAGACATAAAGGAACCACTCAGTTAGTTTAGGGTTATCCTGTAATGAAGAGGTCATTTAAGATAACTCACAAAAATTCAACATAAAAAATTCTTTCCCAAGTAAGTGTTTTTTTATCCACACAATATTTTATTGCTTAATTTATCTCAATTTTCACAGTTTTGATGGAAAATTTCACTCAGCATTTAGAGAGAATTTACTACCTTTTTGTCCCACAATGAAAATTATAATCCACACTTTTTTCGTCTATTTCCTATAAAGGAGGATATCAGCTCATGACGGCTAAAATTATCAAAGGAACAGAAATCAGAGAGGCTATTTTAGAAGAAATAACCAAAGATGTTGCAGAAATAAAAGAAAAACATGGTGTAGTACCTGGTTTGGTCACTATTCTTGTTGGCGAAAACCCTGCTTCTATTTCTTACGTTACCTTAAAAATAAAAACAGCCCACCGAGTAGGGTTCAAAGAAATCCAGGATTCACAACCCATAGATATTTCTGAGGCGGATCTTCTCGCCTTAATCGACAAATACAATAATGATGACTCAATTAATGGCATTCTGGTACAACTTCCCTTACCCAAACACATCGATGAGAAAAAGGTCATCAATTCTATAGACCCCGACAAAGATGTAGACGGGTTTCACCCGGTTAATGTTGGCCGACTTATGATTGGCGGCGATGAATGCAAATTTCCTCCCTGTACCCCCGCAGGTATCCAGGAAATGATTATTCGTGCCGGAGTTGAGACCAGTGGTGCAGAAGTTGTGGTAGTGGGTCGTTCAAATATTGTAGGCAAACCCATCGCCAATATGATGCTGCAAAAAGCAACCGGCGCAAATGCAACCGTTACTATCATTCATACCCGTACCAAAGACATGGCTGCTCACTGCAAACGTGCTGATATCCTGATTGTGGCCGCAGGTGTTCCTGATCTGGTAAAACCTGAATGGATTAAGCCTGGTGCATGTGTTATTGATGTAGGCGTCAATAGAGTTGGCGAAAAGCCCAGCGCAAAAGACCCCAGCAGAATGGTTGCTATTCTCAAAGGTGATGTTGATTTCGATGCTGCAAAAGAAATTGCAGGCAGTATTACTCCTGTCCCCGGTGGCGTTGGTCCCATGACTATCACCATGCTTATGCAAAACACCCTTAAGTCACTTAAATTCAAACTGGGAATTGAGTAAGGTATTTAATAGAAAAGGACTCTGTTATTGGTCATAATTGTGAAAAACACACCTAATCTTGTCATTGCCCGTTTTACAGACTGTGTCATAAGTATGAAAAAATGGTTCAACGATGTCATTCCCCGGCTTGACCGGGGAATCCACCAAAAGAAATGGCGATTTTCTTCTATTTTGCTCACTTTCGTTCACTGGATTCCACGGTCACGCCGGGGAATGACAATTTGCACATTTTACCATAACAATAAAAAGTCATAATAATTTAATCTAACATTCAAACAGAACAGGAAACAAAATGGCAGTACAGGATTTCAAATCTGCATACAAGACAATAATGGACGATCACTTTCCCAAAGGAATGGAACTCTCTTTTGTGGATGGCGATAAACGTCAGACACTTGTATTTGAAAAATCAGCATGGGTAATAGATGGCGTTGAAAAAGGTCTCCGCTACGGTGAAAACCCCGGGCAGGAAGCAGCCCTCTACAAACTTGCCAATGGCAACATCACCCTTGGTGAAGTCACTTCTTTACGGGCAGGAAAATATCTGGCCTCTGAGATTGAGCTTTTACAATCGGGTAAACATCCAGGTAAAACAAATATAACCGACGCTGATAACGCCTTAAATATTCTTAGATATTTTTCAGACGAACCCTGTACGGTTATTGTAAAGCACAATAACCCTTGTGGAGCAGCCAAAGGTGCCTCTCTTGCAGAGTCTTACCAGAAGGCCTTAATGGCTGACCGTGTAGCTGCTTTTGGCGGGGCCATTGCCCTGAACCAGGAAGTGGATAAAGAAACCGCAGAACTCCTGATACAAAGTTACTCAGAAGTAGTCGTTGCTCCCGAATTTGCCGAAGGAGTTATGGACATTCTTTCATCCAAAAAGAACCTCAGAGTGATGCGGATTGGCAACATGGCTCGCTTGCAAGAATTTGTAGGGCAGCGCGTAATCGACTTCAAATCTCTCATGGATGGTGGTGTTATTGCTCAATGGTCATATTGCCCTCAGGCAAGAAGCAAAGACAAATTGTTGCCAGCACAGGCCCTTTATCAGGACAAAGAGTATAAAATCAACCGCATGCCCACTAACGCTGAATATGACGATCTGCTTTTTGGCTGGCTGGTTGAATCAGGTATTACCAGTAATTCAGTAATTTATGTAAAAGATGGCGTAACGGTGGGTATCGGTACCGGCGAACAAGACCGTGTTGGTGTTGCAGAAATCGCCCGGGACAAAGCCTATCGCAAACTGGCTGATCGTATCTGTTGGGAACAACACAAGGTCCCCTACAACGGCCTTACTGACGAAGCCGCTAAAAAAGAAATAGATGCTGAAACAGCAAAACTTAAAGGCGGGCTCCCCGGTAGTTGTATGGTATCTGACGCATTCTTCCCCTTTAGAGACGGAGTAGATGTTGGTCTTAAAGAAGGGGTAACCGCGGTTGTACAACCTGGTGGTTCAAACCGTGATTATGAAGTGATTGAAGCCTGTAACGAAGCTGGCGCCACCATGGTATTCACCGGTGAACGTTCATTTAAACATTAATCAATCAGGCAGGAATGGCAAAAAGCATCAAAAAAAATTATGAAGATATTCTCACCGCTATTGGTGAGGACCCAAGTCGGGAAGGGCTTTTAAAGACGCCTCTGCGTGCAGAGCAATCTATGAAATTCCTTACCCATGGATATACCGCAAACATAGAAGAAGTGATAAATGGAGCTATCTATCATGAAGATGTGAATGATATGATAGTGGTAAAAAATATTGAACTCTATAGTATGTGTGAGCATCACATGCTTCCCTTTTTTGGGAAATGTCATGTTGGCTATATTCCAAACGGGAAGGTAATCGGGCTCAGTAAAATCCCCCGCATTGTAGATATCTTTGCCAGGCGCTTACAGCTCCAGGAACGGCTAACTCATCAAATTGCGGACGCACTCACGAAACACTTACAACCAAAAGGCCTTGGAGTGTATATTGAGGCCAAACATCTTTGTATGATGATGCGTGGTGTACAAAAGCAGAACAGCGAAATGGTAACCAGCTCTATGCTCGGTTTATTTCGTAAAAAAAGTGAAACAAGAAGTGAATTTTTATCTTCTATAAAAGGCTCTATATAATTTTCGGTCAAACACATAAATAAGGAGGAACATATGGCTCTTGACCCTACAAAACACGCAGACTGGGAAATTGCTCAGGAAGCTGAATCCAGAATGAAAACCGTCCACGAACTGGGCGAAGAACTTGGTCTTACCAAAGAGGAATTACTTCCTCAAGGCCACTATTTTGGTAAAATTGATTACCGGAAAGTTCTGGAAAGGCTTAAAGATAAACCCAACGGAAAATACATCGACGTAACTGCTATCACCCCCACTCCCCTCGGCGAAGGTAAATCTACCTCCACCATGGGACTGGTACAAGGTCTTGGCAAACGTGGTAAAAAGGTTGTTGCGGCTATCCGTCAGCCTTCCGGCGGACCAACTTTTAACATCAAAGGCTCAGCAGCAGGCGGCGGTCTTGCACAGTGCATTCCACTTACACCATTTTCACTGGGTCTCACCGGCGACATTAACGCCATCATGAACTCACATAATCTCGCTATGGTTGCGCTTACTTCACGTATGCAGCATGAAAGGAACTATAACGACGAGCAACTTGAGCGTCTTTCTGGCATGAAACGCCTTGATATCGACCCCACCAAAGTTGAAATGGGTTGGATCATCGATTTCTGCTGTCAGTCTCTTCGTAATATCATTATTGGTATGAATGATGTGGGCGGAAAAGCAGACGGTTTCATGATGAAATCTAAATTTGGTATTGCAGTTTCTTCTGAGATTATGGCTATCTTAGCAGTATCCATCAGCTTAAAAGATATGCGCGAGCGTATTTCTAAGATCGTGGTTGCCTACAACAAAAAAGGCAAACCTGTTACTACCAAAGATTTAGAAGTGGACGGAGCAATGACGGCCTGGATGGTTGAAGCGCTTAATCCGAATCTCATGCAAAGTTTAGAAGGGCAGCCTGTTATCGTACATGCGGGCCCTTTTGCAAACATTGCTATCGGACAAAGTTCAATTATTGCTGACCTTGTTGGTCTGAAACTTGCTGACTATCACGTAACCGAATCTGGATTTGGCGCTGACATTGGTTTCGAGAAATTCTGGAACCTCAAATGCCGTTTCAGTGGTCTTAAACCTGATTGCGCAGTTGTTGTTGCCACTATCCGTGCCCTTAAATGTCATGGTGGAGCTCCGGTACCAGTACCTGGCAAACCCATGCCTAAAGAATACGAAGGTGAGAATGTGGAATGGGTTGCAAAAGGCTGTGATAACCTTATACATCACATTAAAAACGTACGTAAAGCCGGCATTAGCCCTGTCGTTTGCATCAATGCTTTCTTTACTGACACCGACGCAGAAATTGCAAAAGTACGTGAACTTGCAGAAGCGGCTGGCGCAAAAGTTGCATTATCACGCCACTGGGAACAGGGCGGCGACGGTGCATTGGAATTTGCTGATGTGGTTGTAGAAGCATGTGAAGAAAAATCAGAATTCAAATTTTTATATGAGCTTGACGAACCCGTCAAAGATCGTATAGAGAAAGTGGCCAAGGAGGTATACGGCGCCGATGGTGTTGATTACTCCAATGAGGCCCTTGCTACCCTCAAACGGGTTGAAGCGGATCCTGAGCTTTCAAAACTTGGACTATGCATGGTTAAGACTCACTTGTCATTGTCAGATAACCCAACTCTTAAAGGTTGTCCCAAAGGCTGGCGTCTGCAAATCAGAGAAATTCTGACTTATGGCGGAGCTGGATTCTTAGTACCTGTTGCAGGTACTATCAGTCTTATGCCCGGTACAGGCTCTAACCCAGCTTTTCGTCGTGTTGATGTTGACGTTGAAACAGGCAAGGTACAAGGGCTGTTCTAATAGTCTTCTATACGTATCAATATTTAAACCGCTTCCATAATGGGGGCGGTTTTTTTGTGGTTATTGAAAAACGAAAGCACCTGTGCCTTAAATCAGACACATTCTTCCTTTTTGAGAAGGTTGCCATATTTGTACAGCATTTATTGAACAAGAAAAAAGCATCCTGATAATCAACCATGTACTTGTTGATTGAATGGCCAGTAACCGGTTTTTAAGTGCTTGTGCTATGTAATACGGGATTCTCTAAAAAAAGGAAACTGCCTGACCCTCTCTAAATCATCTTAAATACCCTTGACATTCTCAGAAGATTTTTAGATAATTACACTCATATCCTACTGTTATAATAGGATATATGTGCGTAAAATACTGACAAGGGGGCCAAAATGAACACGAGATTACCAGATTGCTGGGAAATCATGGATTGCCATCGAGAAAAGGGCGGTACAAATCTACCTGAACCTGGTGAATGTATTGCATCCAAAAAGGGTCTTGGTCATAGCTGCTGGACCATTGCAGGAACACAGTGTGGAGGTAAAATTCAGGGTTCTGTTGCCCAAAAAGAAAATAACTGCATGCAATGCAAAGTCTATAAAAAATATCACCGTGTCATCGGCACCGACGGAAAAGCAGTTACCGAATGTTATCCGGAAGAAGAGTCTGCCTATTTACGTTTACTTAGACAAAGAGTGGCCGAAAAGCGTCTGTCCTGATTAGCAACTTTTACTTACCCATGGCTTCCAGGAGGGTCATTACTTTATCCGCTTCATCCTCTGTAAGATTCCCCATGCCACAGGCCGGAGTAAATATACTTTGCACACGAAGCTTATCTTCATCTATCCCCTTTGCTTTATAATGGGCGTAGAGCTCGTCCATTTTAGTTTTCAAAATATCTTCTGAAACGGATTGAATTGACTCGGCGTCACCGGTGGGCACAATTCCCCAGGCAAGATAGCCACCCTTTTCAATAAAGGCCTGGACGTCTTCAGGGTACAGTGCAACTTTTTCCCCAAAAGTATACGCGTCAAAAGAAATAATATCGATATCTGACCGGGCAAGCAAACCCCAGTCCATATTACCACAACAATGGACACCAACCAGGGCTCCATCGTTATGAAGTTCACCAGCCATTTCGTTTAAATCATTAATAACAACATCATCTGATATTGAAACATAAGCAGCTGTTCCCAAGGCAGAAAGGATAGGTTCATCAAAAAAGCTGATAACGTTGTCTGTAATGTGTTTATACGATTGCACCTGCCAGCGGGCTTTGGCGGTAAGCCCTTTTAAGAGAATATCATGGTATTGATCATCAAACCAGGGAGCCTTATCATTACTGTCTTTGATGCCTAAACCCAAAGAAAATGGACCAACAACCTGACATTTCATAATTTCAGGCTTTTGGACTTCCATCTTTTTCACAAAAGCTGAGAAGCTCCCGGCAAAATCTTCAGACAGCGCAAACCGTTCAAGATTCCCATTTACCACATCTTCATAAAAAGAAGACATATCATTCAGTAAGGCATCATTACGCTCAACCCATACTTTTTTCTCAGCATCATCAGCTCTCATACCCGGCAGGCCCTCTCCATACTGCACCAACATACCCTCTTTAAAGCTTCTGGGAGGCAATTGTGGCCATGCGGGGATACTCAATGGATGTTTATCCATAGCAGCCAGAGCTTCTTCTGCAGTAGCATAAGGCATACTGCCAATCATAGTGGTGTTTTTTGCGGGAATGGTAAACATAGGAGGCCTTTCTTTTAAACTTAGGGTTATTTAGCCACAGAGGACACAGAGATATTTCAAATGGAAAATATTTATTTCTCTTAAATCACATCCCGGAAATAAAAAATTCTCTGTGTCCTCTGTGTCCTCTGTGGCAATAAAAATTTTTAATACATTTTATTCGCAGAAGCGAATTTTCTTAAAGTAAAACTACAAAAATGGAGACGAAAAACTATGGCAATTAAAGAAATAGATATAAATCAATTCTGTACCAAAAGTGTTGATATCTGGCTAAAAAAATGGTTTTTACTTACCGCAGGTACCATGGAACATTCAAACACCATGACCATTGCCTGGGGTAGTTTCGGAGGCATGTGGAAAAGACCCTTTGCCCAGATTGCCGTACGCCCGGTGCGCCATACTTTTGGATTTTTAAATAGCTCAGATAGCTTTAGCATATGTGCCTTTCCTGAGGAACACCGGAAAGACATGGCCCTCTTAGGCTCAAAATCGGGCCGGGATGGAGATAAACTAAGTGAAACCGGTCTCACCCTCTCCCCTTCCACAAATATTAAAGCTCCTTGCTTCAAAGAAGCCGAGCTGATAATAGAATGCAAAACAATGTATTGGCAGGACATGGAACCCAAAAACTTTCAGGACCAGGGCATTGATGCACTCTATCCTGAAAAAGATTATCATCGTATTTATTTTGGTGAGATTTTGGCTATACAGGGAACAGAAGAATATTCTGCAGAATAGATTTTAATGGGTGCTTTTGGAGGGGGATTTGGTGAAGCCTGAAAGGCTTCTTCAAGCCACCACTAGGATCATTCCTCGTGGGTGGGGAAAAGCCCCCATAAAAAAGCAGCAATAATCTTTAAAAAAGCTATCAATATACAGGAAATATACAGGACTTCTAATGACCCAATCGCTAACCAAAATCTATTTGCATGTCGTATTTTCAACCAAGCACCGTATCCCTTTTCTTAAAAACAAGGATGTCCGGTGTAAGCTCCACGGGTATATGGCAGATGTTTTTAACCAATATGAATCTCAACCAATCATTGTTGGAGGTGTCGATGACCATATTCATGCCCTCATACGCCTGGGAAAAAATCAGACTATTCCAAAGGTGGTCGGGGAAGTAAAAAGAAAATCTTCACGTTGGATAAAAGAGTTTTTTGAAGGGTATGACAACTTTCAATGGCAGGGTGGATATGCAGCATTCTCTGTTGGATATAAAGAGCTGGATATTATTATTCGGTACATTGATACTCAGGAAACACACCATGACAAAAGGTACTTTAAAGAGGAGCTTATTGAACTTTTAATAGAGAATGCGATTGAGTATGATGAAAGATACCTTTGGGACTAGCACCTGTTATTATCCCTTTCAGGGATATCAGAAGATGAAGAGAGAGTTACCGATATACCTTCACCAACCTGAGGAAAGATCCTCAGGTTGGTGAATAAAAAAAAACCTTACAGGCTTTTTTAGAAAATATAGGCATAATCAGCTTGAGTAGGTAAAGGAGCTATCTTGCAATTACGGGAAAATACCGCTGCCTGTCGTTAAAATAAACTCCCACCAGATATACTCCGGTGCTTGACAGGTTTATGCTGAGTTGGTCCCTGCCACTGAATGGATCATCCCAGCTTTGAGACAGGGTTCCGTTTATGTTATAGATATTAACTTTATCAATAGCGGCTTTGGAAATATTTGTTTGTCTGATAATTATGTTTGTGCCATTTATCCGACTTAGGGAAATCAAAAAGTTCCTGGAATTAATATCCCGCTTTTGTACTGCTGATGGATTTGGATTCGCATCCATAGACGGAGCAGGTAATTCACTTAAAGCTCTGATTTTATTGCCTGCAATGGTAGAGCTCGGCCAGAGTGTAATACCACCAATCAGATTATATATTTTGGTCAGCCCCTGCCCTTTCAAAAAAGCAGAAGCATATGCACTTCTATTCCCGGAACGGCAATAAAGAATAATTGCCGTATCTTTTGGTAGATTACCTGTGTTTGAGGCTAATTTTCCCTGGTTCCACGATAAATTATAGGGTCTACAGCTATCGTTTCCAATTACCGTTGTAAGTTCCGATACATCACGTATGTCTAACAGGATAAAAGGAAACAACGTTCCCCGGGTCATCCAGGTGGTTAGAGTATCATAACCTATATTGGTGAAACCAGAAAATGCAGGATGAGGATCCATGGATAGCTCCGGTAAACTTGACAGGGGTTTTGCTAAACTTGAAGACCGGGTGGTATAGGTCCAGGATGAAATACCTCCAAGCAGGTTATATACCATATACCCTAATTCATCAAGGATTCCTGATACCATAGCACTGGTTGCCCCTGAGTAACAGGTGACAACCAAAGGAATGTTTTTGGGAACTTTTTGCATTTCTCCCTCAATCACAGTACGTGAGGACGAAATAAAATAGGGATAACAAGAATCATTTGCAATAATTTCATCTGCCCCACCCCGAACATCCAGCATGATAAAAGGAATCTTCGTCCCAATGGTCATCCAGGTCTGAAGTGTATCAGCAGAAATTTCTCTATAGGCAGACACTTGTGTAACTGTCAGCCATAAGCCAGTCATCAAAAAAAGGAATCGTTTCATAGGCATAAATTACCTTGGAAACCTTGGTAAAACAAGCATATTTCTCTGGTAATATTGGATTTATCTGGCCAAACGAACAATAATTAGCATTGTGTTATGATAGTCTGTTTTTATAGTCTTCATAGCCAAATTCCCGCCAGAGTTCAAACTCACCATTTGTATGCAGAATGCCAATTGAAGGATGAGCCACTCCATTAAAATGATTGGTCTTAACCATGGTATAATGCATCATATCCCCAAATACAAGCTTATCGCCAACCTTCAAGGGAGCCTCAAACCCATACATCCCTATATAATCCCCCGCCAGGCAGCTGTTGCCACCAAGCCGATACTGGTAATTGCCAGAACCTTTAGTGGCACCAATTACATCAGGCTGGTATGGCATTTCGAGGCAATCAGGCATATGGGCCGCAAATGAGGTATCCAGCATCGCTGTTTGAATTCCGGTATGTTCCACAATATCAAGTACGGTTGCGACAAGGTATCCGGCCCGCCAGGCAAAGGCTGATCCAGGTTCCAGAATGATCTCTATGTCATAGTTTAATTTTAATCTTTTCAGTAAATTTATCAGGCCTTCCTTATCATAACCAGAACGGGTCATCAGATGTCCCCCTCCAAGATTCAGCCATTTGATCTGTGATAAAAACTTTTTTCCTTTTTTCTCTATGATCGTAATGAGTTCTGCCAGATGATCAAATCCCGACTCACAAAGAGAATGTATATGGATTCCCTCCAGCCCTTCAGGCATCGCATCGTTAAGTGCGTCAAAAGACACACCAAGCCGGGAGCCATCTACACAAGGATTATATAAATCTGTTTCTACGGGTGAAAACCCCGGGTTTACCCGAATACCAGCAGATACATCGGGAAACCGATGCAATTTTTCCCGAAAGAGTTCCCATTGCCCCAAAGAGTTAAAGCTAATATGAGAAGAAAGTTTGAGAATGGTATCAATCTCCACCTCTTTATAAACCGGAGCATAAGCAAAACTTTTTACACCCAATTCGTCTTTACAAAGCAAAGTCTCATGTAAAGAACTCACCGCAGCGCCTTGGAAACGTTTTTTAATTTCAGGAAAAGTCTTCCACATGGCGAAACCTTTAAGAGCGGGAATAATCGTAATCCCGGCTCGGTCCCGCACTTCTTCCAGAACATCAAGATTCCACAAAAGAATTTTTTCATCCAAAACAAAGCAAGGAGAAGGTAAGGTATTAAGTGGAATATTCATAATTTATTTATACTGCTTTTGATACTTGATTTAAGATTTTAGAAGTTTTTGGTATGAGCTTTCAGAAAAAGAAGTCCAGTAATCTTCCAAACTTAATCAACTTCCAAATCAACATCTATTTTTTCTTCCCAGGGAAGTCCATATCTATTGAGATCATCCATAAAAGGGTCCGGGTCAAACTGCTCCATATTAAAAACCCCTTTGCCTCCCCACTTCTTTTCCAGTATCATCTTAGCCCCTATCATAGCAGGTACTCCTGTGGTATAAGAAACACCCTGGGCACCAGTTTCTTTATAGGCTTCCTGATGACTACAGTTATTATAGACATAATAGGTCTTCTCAAGGCCATCTTTTACACCCTTTATACGGCAGCCAATTGAAGTTTCACCTTCATAATTTTCTCCTAAAGAACCAGGGTCCGGTAATACCGCTTTGAGGAACTGGAGGGGAACAATTTCCCTGCCCTCATAACTCACAGGCTCAATACCTGCCATACCGATATTTTGAATTACCCGGAGATGGGTTAAATATTCTTCTGAAAAAGTCATCCAGAACCGGGCTTGCGTAATGGTTGGGAAATGTTTTACGAGTGATTCGAGTTCTTCGTGATAGATAAGGTATGAGGGTCGGGGCCCTATATGTGGGTAATGCAAATCTTTTTTGATTGAATGAGGAGGGATTTCAATCCAGTTTTCATCTTTATAATACTTCCCTTTCTGGGTAATTTCCCGTATGTTAATTTCAGGGTTGAAATTGGTGGCAAAAGCTTTTCCATGATCCCCCGCATTACAATCAACAATATCAAGAGTATGTAGTTCGTCAAAATGATGTTTTGCAGCATAAGCTGTAAATACATTGGTAACACCGGGGTCAAACCCACTCCCTAACAGGGCCATTATTCCCTTGTCTTTAAAACGTTCCTGATATCCCCATTGCCACTTATATTCGAATTTTGCTTCTTCCAATGGCTCATAATTCGCGGTATCAAGATAATCTATTCCGGTCTCCAGGCATGCATCCATGATATGCAGGTCTTGATAAGGCAACGCTACATTAATTATTAATGAAGGCTGATATGTCTTTATGAGGGACACCAGTTCAGGTACATCATCTGCGTCCACTTGTGCAGTTTGAATGTTATCTTTTCCGATATTATGCGCAATAGCATCACATTTTGAGATGGTTCGACTTGCCAGCATGATGTCATTAAATACATCAGGTACCGAAGCGCATTTGTGCGCAACAACACTCCCTACCCCACCAGCGCCAATTATAAGGACTTTGTTCATCTGGTTCATTCCTTTTTGTCAGGTTCAACAATTTTTAAAAGTGAATTTAATTTATGAGAATTTAGTGAAACGTTCCCTATCCTGGGAGGACCATCTTGTTCATCTTCCCGGTACATCCCCTTCAATAGCTCAGCTTTAAAACCCCCGGTATTTAATACATATTCACCGATTTCATAGAGGGTCCAGGGCTCGTCCCCTCCTAAATGGAAAAGACCAGTCAGTTTATGTGCCAGTATTTGGGTTATAACAGGCCCGATTTCAGCACAAGATATGCAGCTTCTTACTTCATCAAAAAAAAGTGTTACAGGCCGGTCTTTTTCAAATCTACTGGTAATCCAATCCACAGCGCCCTTTTTCCCCTGCACCGAGTCACCAAGGGGCAAGGCTACCCGAACTATTGCATAATGTTTACAGGCTTTTATTTCTTCTTCAGCCTGCACATAACTTTTCCCCACCTCACTTACCGGGTCAGTGAGACAATCCTCGGTATACCCTCCTTCAGGAGGATTCTCTCCGGAAAAAACCAAATCACTGCTAACATAAACAACGAAACAGTCCTCACCAAACATTTCAGTAAGGTTCTTTGCCCCGTCTCCATTAATCTGCTTTGCCCAATCAGGTCTTTCTTCACATACATCGAGATCACAGACCCCACCGCAGTGAATGAGATGTGTAGGATTAAATTCTTTTTTTATTTTTTCAAAAGCAGCTCTATCAGTAATACAGCAGGAACGAACATTATCACCTTTAACATCACTCACTTCTGGTGGTTGAATACCAAGTAACTGCTCAACGGGCATAAATTCTCTAAAAAAGGAAAATATCGGCCATCCATGAATAGAGGTTATCCCTGTCACCAGTATACGGGATTCTTTTAAAAAATCGAGAGATTCTATTTTTTTATTTATTGATGATAACATTAAAAAGTCCTAACCTCTATGGTATAAATCATTGATTATGAAATTTTTGTTTGAGTTTTTGTAAAATAATTCTTTGCCTTTTCACGGCTTCATGGGTGATGGAATCATTAAATTCCCGGTCTACCGCATGGTCAGCGGTACAGGGGTACGCGCTTATTTGCTTATCAATAATAAACTGCAAATCGTCATCAATGTGCTTTCCAATCAAACCACGACAGGTAAAATAGGTTGCTCCGCAAGGCGCACTCACTTTAACCTTTGCTTTTTTAATGACATTATCTTCAATCGTATATTCAACTTCAGGCAAACCTATTTTGAAAATTTTCTGAAATTCTTTCAACACCCCATTTTCCGGAGCAAAAGAGCAGAATGGTTTGGGAAAAGCGACTACAATACCCTTATCTTCACATACTTTCCTGATTTTTTGTATATAATTAGGAGTAATTACATCACTTCTTTCAATGGGAATTATAATACCTTTTGAAGCAGAAAATTGCTGAACAAAAGACAGTACTATTTCTTCATTAACCGCAATAATTACAGCGACATCATGACTGGGAACCGTATCTGGCAAATACTCTTCGGGATCATCAAGCATAACCGGCAACACTGAGGGAAAGTCAATTATCCCGGCAAGGTGTTCGGAAAAATCAAGTTCATATTTACGCCTGCAGGCAATACATTTGTCCTGACAAGCACGGCAATAATCACCTTTATCTGTTAAATGCCCAATTACTCTCTCAGCATAAGCGGTATCCACCGTTACAGAATAAGGCGTCCATGGACCATCATTCAGATTTTGGCTACTGCGAAGAATGAGAATTTTCATCTAGAATACGTTCCTGGTTAGTAAAAGTAATATTAGAAATTATTATTTATTTCCCTTTATAATTAAATCAAGCTTACCCATAAAAATTAGCATTCATTACCAACAATTTCCAATAGTAACTGATGAGTCAAGGTTATTTAGTTAAGAGATTGTTTTGATAAAACCGATGCCCGTCACTTCGAGTAGACCTATAGGGTCGTATCGAGAAGTCACCATAATAGCTTTCTGGAATCAACTTTTTATATAATTGTATTCTTGAGGTGTTTTGTATTCTCGTGAATTGAAAAACGTTATAATAGATAGCTGCTATGGTGACTTCTCGATACGGCCTTCACGGCTTCGCTACGCTATGCCGTTGCAGGTCTGGCCTACTCGAAGTGACGTGTACTGGTTCTTAAATATAATGTAAACCAATTCAACAAACTATTTACTTAAAACCAAAGGTATTGGTATACATATCCTTGTTTGTTAATCTATAGCCAATAAAAAAGCCCTCTTTCATAAAAGAAAGAGGGCTTAATGGAAAACAATTAAGGATTATCCTCTAAAAGCCTCTATGTATGAATCAGCATAGATGCCACGATTCATCATGAGTTCGGCTGTAAGAATAGCGTTAACCAGTTCATCATCCATAACATCAAGAATAGCAGCGTCAGCGCCATTTGCGATAAGCATAGTGATAAAAGTCCTGTCCATAAGGCTCTTATTCTTCGCACCATTAGAAATATTACTGAGACCACATACAATATGAGGAGAAGGATCGCTGAACAAGGTATACTGCCCTGCAGCTTTTAAGATTTCAGGAGCCTGCTCTTGCATAAACTTTAGAGGCATTACTATTGGATCCAAAAAGAGCTGATCAGGATCAAGTCCATGTTCCATTGCCTTAGCGAATACATTGCCTGCCTGTACCATACGATCGTCAGCATTTTTAGGACTACCGCCCGCATCCTGAGAAAGCCCAATGATTGAGGCATTGTATTCTGCAACGGTAGGGAAAATCTCATCCATCTTTTCGTCAATTGCTAAAACAGAATTAACCAGAGGAGGTTTTTTACAGGTTGGAATAGCAAGCTTTTGTACATTCAGCTTGTTATTATCAAGACAAATCGGAGTTTCCACTTCGTTTTGAACTGTATCAATCATCCACAGGAAGTCATCGGGATTAGCAGAAGCGGTACCCATATTAACATCCAGATAGGTAGCTCCTTTTTCAGTCTGTTTCTGAGCCCATTCTCTAATGGGGTCAGGGTCTTTATTTATAATGGCTTCTTTAATGTCTTTGAAGCCGGCATTGATTCTCTCACCTATTAAAATCATTTATTTCTCCTTCGATTAAGCAATCTGGGTTATAGTTTCTTGAATTGTTTTAATAGCGCTGGGATGGCTCATTACAAGAATATCAGCACCAGCCTGCAAATAATCCGCAGCACAAGCAGCTTCCCAGCTCGGGCCACGTCGTTCAGGATCACCCCAACCAGGGAGTATTTCTTCACTTGCTACAGCGTCTTTAATACGCCAAACTTCGCCACCTACATCAGCAAGCTGAGGGCCAGCCATAAGTTTATCGCCTTTAAGGCCTGTCATACGGGCTCTTTCAAGGATAGTATACACATAGTCAAGACCATAACCCAGAGCGGCTGTAGTCTGAAACATAACCACATCCTTAAGATCATAACCGGCATCCTGCAACAGAATATTCACCTGTTTACCAATGTTAATATCAACGGGTGCTTCAGAGATAATTTTATGATTATCCGCTTTGCAGATAGCTACAATAGTTTTGTAGTTACTTTCTTTTGCAGAACCAATCAAACAATTTTCGCCTTTTACTACGGCGGAGCAGTCCTGTAAAACAATAGCATCTTTATCATCATCACCGCATCCCCAGATAATAAGAGGTACATCTACGGCCTTAAGAACATTTTCTACAACTTTTGCACAATCAGCAGCTGATTTGTCATCACCTGAAGGGTCCGCACCATTTAGACGAAGACTGATAAGATCACAACCAAACTCCTGAACGCATTTCTGGGCCCATTCGGTAGGTGAATTTATTTCATTTCCAATTGCCTTTTTAAGAAAATCAGGCCATTCGGGAACGACATCAGATACATAACCGGCAATAACCGGAGAATTGGGGATGTCACCTTCAAAAGTCATGCCGGGAAGTGTGGTTTGACCACCAACCGTAATAACTTTAGAACGAGTTCCACCTTGATCAGCCGTGGCACCAATGGTGACCTCATTTATCTGGCTGGTCCATCTTTCATTAACTTTTGGTATATCCATATTAACCTCCTATTTTTTCCATCAGTGAAAAGATACCTTCCTTAGCAGGAGAATCCAATCCACGGAGAGAACCCCCGTTAAAAATGGTCTCCTCTAAAATATCATCGCTAGGAATGTCGCAAACATACTCCATCCCGGTTTCTTCAGCCAGTTGTTGAATTACTTCTTTCCGGCCTTCTTTAATCTGGTTGGTAACCAGGTATTTCTTGTAAATTTTGTTTTTAAGTGATTTGGTAATCTGGTCTACAGACCTTGCAGTATTTATTGAAATGGGATTGTTATTCACCACTACCATCAAAATATCTACGTTAGAACTCGTCCTTCTATTAATATGTTCCAGCCCAGCTTCATTATCTATCACCACCCATTTATACGAAGGGGTTAAATCTTCGCTAAATTTACGGATAAGATTGTTGAGATAACAATAACAGCCAGGCCCCTCTCCCCTGCCCATAGTAAGAAGATCAAATCCATCAGCCTCTTCAATTATCTCATGAAGACCGGCTTCCATATAACTGGCTTTTGTCATCCCTGCGGGAAAGTCCTTCATTTCTTTTAAAACTTCATCCCGTAATTCTCCTACGGTCTTAACCTTTTTAAAACCCAATAGGGTCCCCAGATTAGAATCCGGATCCGCGTCAATAGCGAGAATAGGTCCCTGCTTTTTTTGGACAAGATAATCAACAATTAAAGAAACAAGAGTTGTTTTACCTGTGCCGCCTTTACCAGCAACTGCTATAGTTTTTGCCATTCATTTTTCCTTTTTAATAACTACTGAAAATTCTAATATCTAAATCCTAAATTCTAAACAAATTCAAATATCAAAAACTACACAGCCCCGTCTTTATAAAAGAAGATGTGTAAAGCCTGTTGTTGTATATACCTGGTGTTTCTTGCATAGTCTTTTTGTTTTTGAATTTCATTATTAAATATTGTTTAGTATTTTGATATTAGTATTTAGGATTTCCTTTTTGCAATTTATTCAAATATTTCAATATCGGTATGTGGCAGGAACATCGCTTTCTGAAATTCCTCAACGTAATCATCTGCGCCCATTAAATCATAATAGGTCGTATTTTCTTCTATTTCTTTTATTTTTTCAAACCCTTCCCGGTATAACGTTGCTATTTTCGAACCCATTAAAGAGGTATTCCCCACAAACTTAACCCGCTCCCGAGGGATATTGGGGATAAGTCCGATAGTAACTGCGTTATCTATATTTATATGTTTCCCAAAGGCTCCTGCCAGATAAAATGTAGCGACATCATCAAAAGTCATATCAAGTCTATCGAGTAAAATTTTCATGGCGGCAAATATAGCGGCTTTTGCGGTAATCAGGTTTTCAATATCAGCTTCTGATATATAAATGTCTTCTTTGCTGCCAGACTCTTCTTTTGACACAAGAGTATAGGCTTTTATGCCATCTCTTTCACTTATGTGCGGAGAGGCATCATCAATAAACTTACCTGAACGATTCACTATTTTTAATTGTAACAAAACACTAATGATATCAATAATACCAGAACCACAAAAGCCTTCAGGAGCTGCATTATTTATGGTTTCATATTTAATTTCACCATTCTCTGCAAAAACCTTCTCAATAGCACCATCTTCTGCACGCATACCGCATTCTACACTGGAGCCTTCCAGACTGGGGCCTGCTGAAGCAGAACAAGACATAAGCCAGTCTTTATTTCCTACTATGATTTCTCCATTTGTACCAATATCGACGAGAAGAGCAATGTCATCGCCTTTATACATTTCTGTAGCTAAAATACCCGCGGTAAGATCACTACCAACCCATCCACTAATACCCGGAAGAGCATATAACAAACCTCGCTCATTAATTTCCAACCCAAGTTCAGAGGCCCGAACGGGAGAAGGTTCTACAGACGTGGGTATATAAGGTGTCCGGCGTATATTTCTTGTAGGAATATTGAGTAAAAAATGGACCATAGGGGTATTACCCGCACAAACTATGGCATTCACCTGGTTCTTTGAAATATCTGAAGATTCCAGTAGTCCTGAAATCAGATTATTCAAATCAGAAATCAGGGTGGTATGCAATTGTTCATCACCTGATTTTTCAGCAGCTATCATTCTGGCCGTAACTTCACGACCGAATTTGGCTTGTCCATTAAAACAGGCCTGTGCTCTCATGGTTTGAAAAGAACAAAGGTCAACCAAATGAGCAACTATAGTCGTGGTTCCCATATCAACAACAATAGCGTAATTTTCTTTTTCCGTATTCCCTGCTTCAACGTACAGTAATTCCGCAGCGCTGCAATTTGCGCCTATGGTTGCCGTTATACAATATTTATTTTCACGTAAAAGTTCTGGAAGAGACCTGATAGTGTTGAGACTGGTATGTATTGATGAAAAGCCCAGTTTTTCTTTTATAGCCGCACAAATCCTCTGATGATCAGCCATGTTACTGGCCAGAGAAGGTAAATCTAATTCCAAATAAACTTTTTGAATCACAGGAAACGGATTAAAAGAAACTTCAGGTATATCCAATTCAGAACCCGAAAAGCTATCAATAGCTTTCCCGGTAATAGCATCTTTATTAAAAAGTGTTTTAGAGGGGATTTCTATTTCTACATCACTATCGACAGAGGCCAGACAAGAAAGGATTACCCCCGTGTCAATCTCTGATTGACGAAGAATTCCCGAAACACCTCCGGATATTTTCCCTTTCTTAATTACCATTTTACAACCTTTACAGGTCCCCTCTCCTCCGCAAAGACTCTTAACACGAAAACCTGCCCTGGAAGCTGCTTCCAGAACAGGGGTTCCGATCTCTACATCAACAACTTTATGTTGTGGTAAAAAAGTTACCTTGCATGAAGGTTTCGTCAATACTTACTTCCAATTCTCAGCTAAAAAGGCAGGGATTTTGGAAGCCAACTCAGGCCCAATGATAACTTCTTTCCACTCAGAAGTTTCTTCGATCTCAGCTCTGAATATCGGTAAATACCCGGGAATTATTAACTTCCGATGTTTAACCTTATCGGCAACACCCTGTTCCTGGAGAGTTTTCACAACTTTTTCAGCGCTTATTTTGTCACCTGCATAAGCATTTAAAACTCCAAGTCCTTCTGTATCTACAACACAGATGTATGCTGGTATCTTACTGCGTTCAACTTCACCCTCAACACTGAAATACGTAAGAGAAAAATTCGTGGTAAAAAATACCGGAGAATTTTCGTCAGGTTGTCCAACTTCATAGAGCTTTGTTTCTACAGTGTTTGGTTTCTGTGGATCAGTATAGATATTTTGAATCGTAGTAAGCAGAGGAAGTAACTGACAAGGTTCAACACTGTTAACCAATAAAATACCTGCATATTTAGCGGCAAAGGTATTGGCCAGAGCGCCTTCGACTTCAGGAGTAGCACCATTAATATCAACTATGGCTGGGAATCCAAGTTCACGACAGCTTTTTTTCAGAGCCGCTCTGCGAGCAATGGTAAGCGTTCTAAGAGTATCACCTGGTTTTTCAGTATTAAAACTGAGTACCATTTCTTCAACACCTTTGTCTTTGGCCTTTTTAGTAAGATCAGCCAATTCTTCCAAACTACCCGCTGTAACAGCAAGAGGAGCTTTAGTCGCTGCTGCAAGCTCTGCAAGAGCATCAATACTTGATGCATCAGCTTGATAAATAAGAGGTTTCTGATCTTTAACCGCTTCTACCGCAGCTTTTAATGAATCCACACTTCCCATAAGAATGAGAGGAACATTACTTTTTTCTGCGGCCATTTTTGCACGGGCAGCAGGATCACTACAGTCAACACCAACAGCACACAAAGAAACTTTTAATTCTTCACCAACACGTTGGAAAACAGCTTTGTTTATCTGTTCAATTTTAGCAGCAGCTTCTTCATCAGAAAGAGAAGCGGAAATTTTACCTGCAACTCCTGTTGGATTATGAAACTTTTCTTCATGCCTGAACATGACAGTCTCTTGCCCAAACACAAATTCTTTTCCGGAAGCACCGATTTTAACCAGCTTCATGGGTGGAGCTGATGCGTCAGATAAGGCAGACTGTGCGTCATCTGAAATTTCCGGGCAATCAGCCAGGGCTTTTTGTTTTGCGGCAACCTGCATAGCAAAAGCCATACATGTAGGGAAACCACATTTTTTGCAATTTGTCTTTGGCAGACTTTTATAAATTTGCATTCCTGTTAAGGCCATTTTTTCCTCCTGTTTTTAATAGTATTCGTTAATAGCAAAACATCACTTTTTTTGATTGTCACTATTGGGATTGATATGATATTTCATAAAACCGTTTTAGTGGAATTGCCCGTCCCGCTAAGCGGGACGGGCAATGACAATCGATACAGTTTTTAACGTTCCTTCTGAATTAGAACAGTGAATCCATCGTTAGCGCAGGATGCCCAACTTCTGTCAGGAATTCAACGAGCTTTTCCGGATCTTCCGCATTTTCTTCTGTAGCAATTTTATCAAACAAGTCAGCGTAGCCTTGAGCTTCCATTGTAGCTTTTAATCTGTCACCGACTTCATCTTTTAGTTGCTTTGGCATCCATACGATTCTTTGGTGACCACCGTCACCATAAATGAACTTCTGACTGCTGATATAGATTTTCCCAATCCCACAAAACCCGGGTGTCTGAGTACCGCCACCAATCTGGCCGGCCAGAGTAGAAAACTTCATACCAACAGGTGTCATTCCACTATAATCTCTATCAACAATCATGATTCCATTTGCCTCAGGAACCATGGCAGCAATACATTCAAAACATCCACAGGAAGTCATAGGATCTTCCATAATAGAATAAGCTTTGAACTTTGTGAGATTACCATTTGATTTTAATTCTACGAATTCGTTAATATTTGACCACTCGCCCTTTTTACCATCAAGCGTTTCACCTTTGGCAACCGGTGCATTCGGGCCATGTTTGTCTATTTGGTAGGATGCTTTACAATCAAGATATGTATAAGCACCACACAGACCAAGACGTTGTGGAGTAACGATACATACATGATCAGGAGCATAAGATTGACAAAGTGCGCAAGAATAAAATTCATCTACATCTTCATCCTGCATTCCACCAATTTTGTCATCTCTTAAACTATAAACCGCTTTTGCGGTTTCAAGCATTTCTGCTGCTTTAGCTTTGTCGGTATAGAGCTTAACCTGTACTCTATCAACAATGGTACTGAAATCAGCATGCATCTTGGCCACCAGAATTTCACCAAAGTCTTTAATTTTAAAACCTTTTGCTTGAGTGGCTTTACTTATGCGGACCCAAATGATGTTACGCTGACCCATATGGAAAATTCCATTAGCACATGATATAAATTCATGAACACGTCTTTCGAGTACCGTCTCAAAATCTTCCTGAAATTCACGACCCGCAACCTCAACCACAATTCCAAGTGGGTAAGCTTCCCCTTCGGTCATATCGGCTACTTCAGGGCCAATAACTTCGATTTTGCCATCTTCAATTTGTTCAACGGGTTTCATCTGAACCAATTCAAAAGCATCAGTGTATTTACCACCAAACTGTACATACATATCTTCTTTACGAACACGTTCACCTTCAAAACCAGCACCAAAAGGTACGGGTATAGGCACTTTTTCAACCTTAATGGTAAGACCGCGAACTTCAATAGCCCTGCTCACTATATCTTCTACTTTTACACCAGAAACAACATGTTCGTAGGTACAAACACCAGTAGGAAGAATCTCAGGAATATTGGTATCAGCAATGACAGGAAACCCAAAGTTAATTGCGCCAGCTGCTGTTGCGTATTTTTCATCAGTAAGTATTTGTTCTTTGGACTCTGCGTTATCGTCTCCGCCCAGAGCAAGTACAAAAGCATATACACGTGTTTTGTTATACATGAGTATTTCACGGGCAGCTTTAAAATCACCAGGCTCAACACCACCAAAGCTCATTGCAGAACGGGCGGCAAAGTTAAGTGCATGAATGGCAGAAGTAATTTCTTTACCATAAGGTACCAGGTAGTTGTCCCAGCCCATATCCACGCCTTCTGCTGCAGCCTGTTCGGCAACACTACGGCCATTTGAATTACCAGCCATAAAAACAAGAATACTTTTTTCTTGCAAATCAAGCAGCATATCAACAGCCTGTTTATTATTCTCGGTTGCGCCAACGATTGCAGCAAAACCAGGCATACGCCCATCAACCAGTTTAATACCCTGGGTCCGGAGAATACTGTCATCTGTATAACCAAGCCAAATACCATCTACCGGATTTGGTCCCATCACATACTTTAGTGATTCTATGATTTCTTCAGCGAGCAATGTGGCCACACCAGCATCCAGAGTCGTACCCAGATATGGGAGCCAGAGTCCCTCTGTAGGGATAGGACCAAGCAGTTTTTTTGCTTCTGTCAAAGACTCTTCTAAATCTCCGAGGGTCTCCACCTTTTGCCCCAGAAACAAAAGCATGATAGGTAGGTAATATGCGGTATTGGGATACTCCACTTTTGCGTCTTTTCCCTTTGCTTCTATTGCCTTCGCAAGGTCTTCTTCTGCCCGTTTGACCATTGCATGGGCACCTCTAATTGCGGCGGTTGCTATAATTTTGGACATAATTTATACTCCTTTAAACATTATTTTTTTTATTAAACTTTTTCGTTAACTTTTTTTTTGTTGATGATAGAGCTGCTCTTACAAACAATAGTGCACAGGCCGCAGCGAACGCATTTTTCTTCGTGTATAACAGCAAGTTCCTTCTTCTTCCAGGTAATTGCATCATACGGACATTTTTTAAAACACAATCCACACTTGGTACAGGTATCATCGTCTACCACATAATCAATTTTAGCTTTAACTTCTTCGTCACTCAGGAGCTCAATTGCTTTTGTCGGACATGACTCAACACAGGCAGGCCCATTTTCTCTGTCGGTACAAAGATCACAGCGCTCCCGTGTTTTTCCATCAGAACCTGCGACAACAATACCGAAATGACAAGCCTTTATACAAGATTGACTTCCGGTACATTTGTCTGCCAGCAAGCGAACAGGTGCACCTTCTGCATCCCGTTCAATTGCCTTGGGCCCGCAGGCATCCATACATGCGGCCTTTTCACAATGTCTGCAATAAAGAGCAATTTTATCACCGTTCTTTTTGGTATCAATGGTAATCCGGGAAAACGAAGATTTTTTTTCGTTTATTGCTTCTACTAATACTTTACTTTCAGAATGCGCCGTAGCACAACCAATCTCGCAAGACCGGCAGCCAAGACACAAATCCATATCTACATAAATTGCTTTTTTCATTCTTTCCTCACATGTTCCTATGTTACTTGTTACCGGTTTAATTAAGCTTTGGGTTCATAGGGTTGAGGATTCAACATGGGGCGTAATTTGAGTTTGGCCCGGTTTTTATCGATATGATCAATCATGCGACGTGCGCCTTCAACAGGGTCTGGTTCCCAGTTAAATTTACCACCGGTAATTTCTTCAACTTCTTCAGTGAGGAATTTGTTTACATTCTCACTGCCAAGAACCCTCATAGCTGGGCTGAAATTCACAAATGCACCTGATGCGACACAGTAGAAACCAATTGCGATAGCCTTTTCACACATCTGCTCAGGAGCGGAACCAGCAATAGGTAAATCGGAAAGCTTGGTACCAAGTCCACCTTCTTTTATCATCTCGCACAAGGCAACCAGAATACGACTATTATCCACACAAGAACCAAGATGCAGTACGGGTGGCAGGCCAGTAGCTTCGCAGATTTCCTGAAGACCTTTACCCGCATATTTTTTTGCGGCTTCGGGAATAAGTAATCCTTCTTTTGCACAGGCAATAGCACCACAACCAGTTTGCACTACAAGTACATCATTGGCCAGTAATTCCTTAACCATATCCAGGTGATGTTTATCCTGGATTTTTTTTACGGTATTACAGCCAATAACTGCCGCAACACCACGAAGCCGTCCTGCGATAATACCATCATTTAAAGGTCTGAATGATGAGCGATATTTACCACCGAGATGCCAGAAGGTATTCTCAACAGTAAAACCGGCAACCAGATCCGTTTTTGAGGCAGGGATAAGTACATCACCCCGATTTGGGAAATTTTCAACTGCGCGCTTAACAATTTCTTTCGCAATAGAGTATGCTTTTGCTTCATCAAATTGAATATGTTCAACTCCAGAAATTTTAGCCTTTGGGCTAGTAGTTATAAGTTTGGTATGGAACTTTTTGCTTGTTTCGGCAAGTGCTGGCATAATGCATTGTACATCGACAACCATTGCGTCAACCGAACCCGTAGCGACCGCAAGTTCCTGACTCAGGAAATTACCAACCACAGGCGACCCCTGACGCATGAGAATTTCATTGGCCGTACAGCAGATACCACCCACAACAATGCCTTCTGCTCCGTTTTTCTTGGCAAGCTCCAGCATCTCCGGGTCTCTTGAAGCTTCAACAATCATCTCTGATAATGTTGGTTCATGACCATGTACTACAATGTTAACCTGCTTTTTCTCAAGTACACCAAGATTTACTTTAGAACGAACAGGCATAGGAGCGCCAAACAGAACATCGGAGAGGTCTGTACTAATCATGGCACCACCCCAGCCATCAGACATGGAAGTTTTGAGTGCATGCATCAACAGATTTTTATAATCTGCATCCACGCCTTCATGGGTACGATGCAAAGTCTGTACAATTTCATGCTCGACGCCTGAAGGCATAAGGTTATGTTTACGCCAGTTGTCAATAGTGTCTTTGGGAGGACGGGTATTCATATAGGTGAGCTCACCCGTAAGCTGACGCCATTGGTCAAGAGCTTTTTCTGCAACGTCAACACCAATATCGTTAATTTCTCTGTTTTTAGTTTCAACACCAATTTCTTTTGCAATAGCTAAAAGTTTTTCAGGATTTTTAATTTTATATCCTTCGGCTTTCCCTTGGGCTGTCAGAAGAAGAGTGTGTGCGATATCATAACCATGATCAGAGTGTGCGGCAGAACCCGCTGCCACTTGTCTGATAAGATGTCTGGCAGCAATAGTGTCAGCATCTGCGCCACATATACCTTTTTGAGGGCCATTTCCATAAGGATCTACCCGACAAGGTCCCATTTCACAAATACGACAACAAACGCCAAGTTCACCAAAACCACAAACGGGAGTTTGTTGCTTATGCCTGTCCCACGCAGTTTCAACACCCCTGTCCTCAGCCGTCTTCATAGCTTCTTTTGAAGCTGGGTTAACTGATCTTTCATCATATTTTGCCATTTTTAGCTCCTTATCAAATCAATGTTGTATGTTAAAATAATTCAGACATTATAATTCTTTTAATGTTTTAGCTTTTTCAAAATCATTGTTTAACGATTGAACAATACGCTCAATTTCGTTATGAATACTATCACCCACGTCTCCACCATGATAATCAATCAAATCAGGAGAAAAAGGAATAGCACCAATAACGGTAGCGCCAGTTTCAGTTTTTATTCTCTCAATATCATCTTCGCTTTTTACCTGATTTGCAACCACCGCGATATTTCCCATATTTAAGTCACTCGCAAGTTTCTTAATACGACGAAAAGTCTGGATACTTGCTATGGTGGGGCCAACGACCACCAAAAGTACATCTACAAAACGTGCAGTTCCCCTGCCCAGATGTTCAACACCCGCCTCCATATCAAGCAAGACAACATCATCCCGGTGGATTAGTAAATGTCCGATTAAACTGCGAACAATAACATTCTCCGGGCATACACATCCGCCACCTCCACGACGAACAGTACCCATGGCCATCAGCTTGACGCCATCTTTTTCTATTGAATATTTGTCGGGGATATCATCAACTTTGGGATTCATCGTAAAATAAGATGCCGTTTGACCGGGCTCAGCTCCAACACGCTCTTTAATTAAATCTCTAAGTTCAACAAGAGGTGTCACCGGTTGTCCTGCGGGAAAGCCCAGAGCATTCGCCAAATTGGCATCCGGGTCTGCATCTATGGCAATTATCTGCGATCCATTTTTTGCATAATGCTTAGCAAGCAGAGCAGAGAAAGTTGTCTTCCCGATTCCCCCTTTACCAGAAACGGCTAATTTCACTTAAAACCTTCCAATTAAACCGTTACAATAGTAATAATTTTTTTAGTATTTTGAGCCATTTTTTTAAACTTCAGGTCGTGGCAAGAGACCCGCCTTTTTGGCAAAGTCTTTGACAGTTTTTTCCGCTTCAATAGCCATGAAATGGACACCTTTCACGCCTTCAATCTCTTTCATTTCCTGAACTTGCTCAATTGCAATTTTCTCGCCTTCTTCAGAGGGATTTTCAGCATTTTTCATCCTTTCAATAAGATGATCAGGTACAGTCATACCCGCTACATTATCCCGCATATACTCTGCCATTCTGACAGACTTCAAAGGAGTAATACCGGCCAGAATAGCAGTTTTTTCATGAAGCCCTTTTTTAACTACTTCCTGCATCCATTTTTTAAACCGATCCATATCATAAATACACTGGGTCTGGATAAAATCAGCTCCCGCAGCAACTTTCTTTGCCAGTCTGATAGGCCTGTAAGCAATAGGGCCTCCAAATGGATTCGCGGCAGCACCTATAAATATTTTAGGTTCAACAACCGGGCCTTTTTTACCTTGCCTAATGTCATCTCCACAAGCAAACTTTTTATCATCACGCATTTGTTTGAGCATGGATATTAACTGCATTGAATCAATATCATACACATTTTTCGCAGTAGGATGGTTCCCGAAACACTGATGGTCTCCACTAAGACAGAGAATATTTTTTAGGCCAAGGGCATAAGCTCCAAGCACATCTGCCTGCATAGCCAAGCGGTTCCGGTCCCGACAAGTAATCTGAATTACCGGTTCAAGCCCACATTGCAAAGCGATAAGTCCCGCAGCAATAGACGACATACGTACAATTGCAGTTTGGTTATCAGTAATGTTTACGGCATCAACTGCACCCTTAAGAAATTCAGCTTTCTTTTTTACCAGTTCAACATCAGCAGATTTTGGGGGGCCCAGTTCGCCGGTAAAAACAAATTCACCTTTTGCCAGTAACTTTTCAAGATTACTTCCCGATTTTAATTCTGTATCACTCATAATTTTACATCATCCCTTTTAACGGTTCTAGGACCACCATCACGCGCAGTGGACCAGTCTTTAATCGGCTGGTTTTTTTCAAGTTCATCAAGTTTCCCAAGCTTATCCATCCTGTCATATATCAACTGCCAGGCACAGTCCACGTCCGGATTGATTTCACATGTTCCGTCAGAGGAACCGCCACAAGGACCATTCATTATACTCTTGGAACAACGGGAAATAGGGCAAACACCGCCAAAATCCCCTACCACACATTCTCCACAACCGGCACAACGCTCTGCCCAGACACCCTGTTCCACGTTGGTTCCAAAAAATTTGGTATTAAGACCAGGATAAACCAGCATATCCGGAAAAACCTCGGCACTATACTGAACCCCTACCCCGCAGGCCATTGAGACAACCGCATCAGCAGCTTTAATTTTCCGGGCAGTTTCTTCATCGAAAAATTCTTTGTCACACTGTCGTGTAATGGTATGCTCATCAACAACAAAATCATCCCCATTTTCTTTTGCCTTTAGGCGTAGTTGGTTGGCAACAATACCTACCTCTTTTTCGCCACCGGCCATACACACGGTCACACAGGTACCGCAGCCCATAATCAGGACTTTCTTATATTTTTTCGCAAATTCATATACCTCGTCAAGAGGCTTTTGTTCAGCAACAATCATGTTTTTTCTCCCGATGTTTCAGGTGTTTCTTCTTTTAGACTCATTTTATCTTCTTCAATCAATCCCGCTATTTTTTCAACAAACTCTTTTGAAGTCTTGGCAAATAGAGGACCCTGGGATGCAGCTATATGATACATTTCAAGGCGTTCAGGATTTATCCCCGTCTCGGCCAACAAATCTTTTGCATAGGTGACCCTTTTAATAGCCCGCAAATTTCCTTGGATAAAATGACAACTTCCTTCTTCACAGCCAGCCACCATGACTCCGTCAGCCCCATCAACAAAAGCCTGTAACAGCATATTGGCATCTACCTTCCCTGTACAGGGCAACCGAACAATTCTGGTATTGGTAGGATATTGCTGACGCATTGTTCCCGCAAGATCGGCTGCAGTAAACGCGCAGTAGTGACAACAGAAAGCAATGATTAGTGGTTCTTGAGACATAAAAGTAAATCCTAATATTAAATTTCTAAATCCTTAATTATAAATCCTAATATCTAAATCCTAAATCCTAAATGAAGTAAGACTTCGTTTATTAATAACTTTTATTAAAAACATATCTCTCGTAGATACTAATATCCACCTTTTAATGGTATATGTGAATCTAGAATAACTGAAATTAAAAACTTTAATTCCAATCAAACAAAACAAAGTAACATTGAAGAAAAAGATAAGAATCATTTTGATTTCTCCAAAATTGCACCAAATATATGGGTAATCTCTCTTGACTCTTGAATGAGCATCTCACACTCACTTTTAATGTTTTTTTCTAAAAAGGGGGCCATTAATCTGAGCCAATAATTACTCTCTTTCGCTTCTTTCCGAGATATTTTTATCCGCATTAAAAAGTCTTTTTTACCTAAACATTCGTTGGCCTCAATATAATTTGCACCAATTGAACCTGATGACCTCAACACTTGTTTTTTATCATCCATTATTTCAATGTTATTTGGTATTGAACGAAGAAATGTCCGAACATCAACTGCAAACCGATATGTTCTATCCTCCAAATCATATGGTTTTTGTTTAGTGTATACAGTTTTTTCTACGAGTTTAACCATTTATATTTTTTCTTATTTATTTTGTTTCGTAATTATAGGACTCATTTTTTTAATTGTTAAACAAAGTCATTATTTATTTAGGATTTAGATATTAGGATTTAGAATTTTCTTAAATGTAGATTAGAATTTACTCCGTCACTTCTGGTTCTTTAAGAATAGAATAAAAGAGCTCCTTTTCCTGCTTATCGGTAAACGTCCGTAATTGAATTGCTTTACCCGGACAGGCAGAAGCACAATTTCCACAACCCTGACATTTTACAGCTTCGATTTCGGCTTTACCATCTTTATTAATAAATGGAGCGTCATAGATACATTCACGTACACACGTAAGACAACTCGCACATTTATCGGGGTCAACTACTGAAACAACACCACCAACTTCAAGGGAATCTTTGGAGAGAATGCAAGCAGCTCGCCCGGCAACAGCCAAAGCCTGCATGATATTTTCTTCTGAATATTTTGGTGAATGGGCGAGCCCACAAACAAAAATACCTTCATTCGCAAAGTCTACCGGACGAAGTTTCACATGAGCTTCCATAAAAAACTCGTCTTCATTAAGCGAAGCCTTTAGCATTTTACCCAAGGTCCGGTTATTCTCTCTATTTGGTTCTATCGCCGCACTCAAAACCACCGTCTCCGCAGAAAGGGTAAGTTCTTTATTGAGTACGGTATCCATCACCTTAACAGACAAGCCTTCACCACTTGCAGATACTTCAGGATATTGTTCATCAGGAAAATGAATAAACATCACACCCTTTTCCCGAGCCTTCCGGTAATACGCTTCCTTAAACTCATACGTTCTAATTTCACGATATAAGACATATACTTTCGCATCAGGGTTCTTTTCTTTAACAGTCAAAGCATTTTTCACCGCGGCTCCGCAACATACCCGGGAGCAATAAGGCCGTTCTTCACAACGACTACCAACACATTGTATCATAACAACTGAAGATGGAGAGATGCCATCTTCAAGTTTTGCATCAAACTCCCGTTGAGTTACTACATGTTCGTTTTCTCCATACAAAAATTCTGTTGGTGAAAACCCCTGAGCACCTGTAGCAAGTACAATAGCACCATGAATGATGTCTTCTTCTTTAGTGCCCGTAATCAGTTTCGTACTAAAATTACCAACATAACCACTTACCATATCAACGTTGGTATCCGTAAATACTTGAATATTTGACAGGTTATTAACTTCATCAATAGTCTTCTTGAGATAGTCCTGCCAGTCATGCCCTTCTAAACTGTATTTAATGTGGACGAGATTACCGCCCAGTTCTTTTTCTTTTTCTACCAGGTATACCTGAAAGCCTTGTTTCGCAAGAGAAACAGAAGCCGTCATTCCCGAAAGCCCACCACCCATAACCAGAGCTGCTTTGGTAATACCGACTTTTTTAAATTGAATAGGTTCAAGAAGTTTTGATTTCCCGACACTTCCCCTTATGAGCTGTTTGGCTTTTTCAGTTGCCTTTTCTGGCTCTTTTTGATGTACCCAGGAACATTGTTCGCGGATATCTGCCATTTCAAATAAGAATTTATTGAGTCCCGCCTCCCTCATAGTCTCCTGGAAAAGAGGTTCATGGGTACGAGGAGTACAAGAAGCGACAATAACACGATTCAAATTATGTTCCTTGATAACTTCTTTCATCCGTTTTTGGGTATCCTGAGAGCAAGTATATATGGTATGATCCGTAAATACCACACCAGGAATGGTCTTAATATACTCTGACACATCCGCAACATCTACCACAGAAGAAATATTAATACCACAATGACAGACAAATACACCGATGCGTGGTTCCTCCCCCATTACATCTTTTTCTTCAGGATACTCCATTATTTTGACTTCAGTATTACGAACAGATTGTAACATCTCACCACATAATGCGGCAGCCGCACTACTCTGTTGAACAGTTTCGGGAATATCCTTTGGACCGTTTACCGCACCGGTCAGGAAAATACCAGGTTTATTTGAAAGAAGACTTTTATAGGGCTGACCTTCTATAAACCCGTATTTATTACAATTAACATCTGCAATGCGGGCGACATCCTTAATAGCATGATGTGCCTGAAGACCAACAGATAAAACGACGATATCAAATTCTTCTTCGGTTACCTGTTGAGTACCCTCACTAATATACTTCAAGAGCAAGTTACCGGATCCCGGCATTTCTTTTACAGAAGAAACCTGGCTTCTGATGTATCGGGTACCATAATCATTTTTGGCCCGATTATAGAATGATTCGAAGCCCTTCCCAAATGAACGCATATCAATAAAAAATATAGTGGCTTCAACACGCTGTTCATGTTCTTTGGCTATAATGGCCTGTTTGGTTGCATACATACAACATACAGAAGAACAATAATCTTTCCCCACCGTAACATCACGAGAGCCGACACATTGTATCCAGGCCACCTTTTTAGGTGTTTTCCCGTCTCCTGGTCGCTTCAGGTGACCGGAATAGGGACCGGATGCACTGAGAATACGCTCAAATTGCAGGCTGGTAACCACGTTAGGGTATCGGCCAAAACCGTATTCGGCTTTGCGTTTTGCGTCAAACACATCATACCCGTTAGCTAAAATGACCGCGCCTACATTAAATGTTATTTCTTTGTCTTTCATTTCATGGTTAACCGCATGGGCTTTACACACACGCACACATTCAAGACAATAAGAACAACCACCACAATTGAGACATCGCTGTGCTTCAGCTACAGCCATTTCTTCAGAGAAGCCGCTATCAATTTCGGTAAACCCCATTTTCCGGGTGGAGGCATCAGCTTTAGGCATTTTTGCACGTGGTGAGCAAGTATGCCCAACATAATCGGGAACCCCGGCAACCTCATCAGCAGGGTCAACCGGTTTACGATCTTCCCGCAAATCAAGTTTGCGAAGATATCGGTGAATAGACTCTGCGGCACGATGACCCTGTGCAACCGCCTGAACCAGCGACGCTGGACCGAGAACGGTATCACCACCTGCAAAGACACCTTCTTGAGTTGTTTCCAGAGTGAGAGGGTCGGCAGTTATTACACCTCTACCCGTCTCAATATCTTTACCCAAAAACGAAAGATCACAATTTTGTCCGATGGCGAGAATCACCGAATCAGCTTCAATGAGTTGAGTTGTAGCCTCATCAAACTGCGGATTAAACTTACCTTCACTATCAAATACAGCCTTACATTTCTTAACTTCAAAACCTTCTACTTTGCCATTGCCCGTTACTTGCAACGGCCCCCATGATGGATTAATCTCAATGCCTTCTTCCCGGGCTTCAGAAATTTCCCAACTATGAGCGGGCATTTCAGCTTCACTTTCAAGACAAAAAAGTGAGACCTTCCCATTTCCAATTACCCTTTGAGCAGAACGAGCAACATCCATGGCAACATTGCCACCGCCAATCACTACTACTTTTTTGCCAATATCTGGTTTACCACCAGTATTAACTTCCTTTAGAAATGGTATACCGTAGAGCACACCCTGTTTATCACTTCCTTCCAGAGGAATTTTTTTAGCGAGCTGGGCGCCTGTGGCTACAAATACAGATTTAAAGCCTTTTTTCTTTAAATCTTTTAATTCAAAATCTTTCCCTAAAATCTGACCAGAATTTACTTCTATACCTTCTTCTAAAGCAAGCTTAATCTCATGGTCAAGAAATTCACGAGGCAGACGGTAAGAGGGAATTCCCGTGCGCATCATACCACCGAGTTGTTTGTTAGCATCAAAAACCGATACCGAATATCCTTTTTTTGCCAGGCCAATTGCACAGGTAAGCCCCGCAGGACCACCACCGACAATAGCTATCTTTTCTTTGTAGTCTTCTTTTGGCGGTGTAACCATTTCATTTGGCTCCCTGTCCACAGGGAGTCCTTTACTCATCCGTTCCCATTCGTAATCAGCAACAAAACGTTTGAGATTTCTTACCGATACCGCTTCATCTATTTCTGCACGGTTACAATTCTGTTCGCAGGGATGGTGGCAGATACGTCCGCAGGCACCAGCAAAAGGCATACGTTCACGTACAACATCAAGAGCGTCTAAAAATTTTCCTTTACCAATTAAAGCCACATAGCCCTGGGCGTTTACCCCAGCCGGGCAAATTGCACGGCAAGGAGGTGGTACTTCTTTTTTATTAATAGTAAACACATTAGGAATGGCCTGAGGATACATCCGGTATATAGCTTTCCGCTCTGAAAGTTCACCATTAAAAGTATCCTGCATTGCAACCGGACAAGCTTGTTCGCATTCGCCACAACCATTACATTTTTCTTCATCCACAAAACGGGCACGGCGGTTAACCGTTACCTCAAAATTTCCCGCTTCACCCTCTAGCTTCTTTAAATCGGAATATGCAAGGATATCAATATTTAAATGACGCCCCACTTCAACTAGTTTGGGGCTTATCATACACATAGCACAATCGTTAGTCGGAAAGGTCTTATCCAGGCGAGCCATGTTGCCACCAATGGAGGCCTGCTCTTCAAGCAGGTACACTTTAAATCCGGCGTTAGCAGAATCAAGCGCAGCTTGCATACCGGCAATGCCGCTTCCTACAACCAGTACTGAACCAACTTTTTTATTCTTACTCATAATTATTACTCTCTAGGCGTGATTAAAAGGCACAAAGTTTTGTATAAATTGCAGCTTGAGGTCGTCTATACCAAATGCAACACCAAGCAATTGGGTTATAAAAATAACAGGTATAGGACGGTCAATACCATACTGGGCTCTGAACTGTTCTTGCTTGGTATCAAGATTACTCTGACACATAGGGCACGCGGTAACAATACAATTAGCTCCTCTTGCCTCAGCGTCTTTCAAAATTTTAGACACGAGTTCTCCGGATACCTCTTCTGCAGTAAGAAATAAGCTGCCGCCACAACACTCCGTTTTATAAGACCAGTCCATAGACTGGGCACCCGTCAATTCTACAAGTCTATCCATCGCCATAGGATAATCAACCGTATCAAAAGACTTCATACGAGGTACTCGGGTATTTAAGCATCCATAATAACATACCGCTTTTAATGATTCGAGGGTTTTCGTTATCCGGCTCGAAATAGCGGCAGGCCTAATTCTGTTGGCAAGAAAATCAAGAATATTTCTTATTTTAATCTTCCCGTTATAGTTAAGCCCGGTCTTT
>JADFYW010000199.1 GCA_015232855.1 Fibrobacteria bacterium | reverse complement strand
AGGAGGCTGATAAAAAAAAGCGCTACAGCATTCACCATAAACATGATGGATAGCTGTTCAGAAGAGTAAAAGGTAAGAAGTAGCGTCTCTGAGACATTATCGCCGATGATCACAGAGAACATCAAAAAAAAGAGAAGAATGAATAGGTGGATCGTTTTTGAAGCGAAAAGAGGCATACAGAGTTTGTATTTTAGTTAGTTAGTTCCTCTTTCATAATACTGAATTCGGAACCCCTATGTCCATAACTGAATAAAAAAACTGAAGCTGCCTCATCCCTTTAATAACACTGTGGCATAAAAGTCGACAAATACGGTGTATTGTTTTCGAGACCTGGAAAGACTTTAGTTATGACAAAACGGAATTTGTCCCCTGGTTTGAGTTGCGTGCCTCGGAAATTAACCAAATTGCTGACATTAAAGATTTGTGCCTGTGGCCGGTTGATTAATTTTAGGGAAAAGACCTTTGTTTGATTGAAAAACACATCCATTTCTTTAATACGGCCATTTTTTCTCCAGGTAGAATCAGAAGCGGTATACCCATTTTTTACATAGAATTGAAGGCGAAGAGAATCTGTGTCGTTTTTTGTGATTTTCTGGATTTCGAAACTAAACCACACCGGGGTGTGAGTGTTTTTGATTAAAGCTGCCCAGGGTGTGGTATGGTCCTCATCAATAAGGGAATGAGAGGAATACGGGTTTGTATTACCTGGAGATAATTCTGTTGACGCTATGATTTGGACTGTATTTGGACAAGGGCTCCCAAAATTGTTTATCTCTGTGGTACCCTTTGACTTATTAATTTTGGCGTAAATAATGGGTACAGGCCGATTGTTTTCTGCGGGTGATAGGTCGGAACTGTTTTTTCTTCTAATATGATCAGGGGAATAACGTAATTTTAAATCAATAGTTCTTTCTCGTGTAATATCAACCAGACATTTTTGAATAATTGTTCCGATTGTTTTTTCATTATTGTTTTCAAATTTTATTAGGCTTTCGCATTCATCATACCTGAACTTCTTCCAGTTTTTTTGAGTTTTTTTAAGACTGGCGCGCCAGTAATTAATAATAAGCTTTTTTTCGCCAGAGGCTTTAATTGCTGCATCAGCTTGTTGTACTGCTTCTGAAAGATTCATTTCACTTATTTTATAGGCTCTTTTGAAGCAGGTTAGTTTTTCGTTGTCATTGTTCTTTTCGTCACATATCTTATAGAGCTCTGGTAATGGGGTACCCCCTAAAACAGGAACAAGAAATAAAGTAAGGGTAAGGAGTGAGAGGCGACCTATCATAAGTCTTTTTCCTGGTTAATTTTATTATTTAGTTTTTGACTAAAATAAATAATTAACGGCTTTTAAAAGCGAAAATAACCAGAAGAAATAAGAATTCTCAGAATTCAGCAATTACTGTTTTTGCGCCGGCTTGTCTTAAAACCTTAATGGTTTGCAGATGGCCGTTTACGGAGGCAGCAGTAAAGGCGTTATAGCCTTCTGCATCTCTAGAATCAATATTTGCTCCCTTTTGAATAAGCAGGACTACTTTTTTAGTGTTTCCGGCCCTTGCAGCTTCTATCAGTAAGAGATCTTTGTTTCCTACTGCACACCCCGCTGCCAACCAGAGTACTAACAAGTAAACCAATACCAAAAGCGATTTGGGCATAACAATCCTTTTGTCCGGGAGGGTTTGATAGGTATATGGGAAGGTCGAGATTAAAATTGGAGTATTAACTCAACCACTCTTTCCCTATTATACTTTTATTAGAATGGACCGGGCAATATTTTTTTTAAAAAATATTCACCAATTGGAGTACAGTATGGTGATTAACATAAAAAAAGGATGTATTTTGAAAACGAACTAACTGGTTTTTGTTCAAAAGTAACAATGATAATTAGCCACAGAGCTCACAGAGATCGTTGTTTCTTTTAAATTTCAAAACGCTTCTCTGTGGAAAGAACATCTATATTGAACAGAAACTAATGAAAGGAAAAGAATGAAAACAACGGCTGTGCGCCTTTATGGGAAAAATGATCTTCGGTTGGAAACCTTTGAACTTCCTCCCTTAAAAGATAATGAGATACTTGCGCGTGTTGTTTCTGATAGCCTATGTATGTCTTCTTACAAAGCCGTTGTTCAAGGTGAGGACCATAAAAAAGTTCCGCATGATGTAGCAAAATATCCTACGATTATTGGACATGAGTTCTGTGGTGATCTTGTGAAAGTCGGTGAAAAATGGGCGAATGAATTTTCTGCAGGTCAGAAGTTTGTTGTTCAGCCAGCCCTTCATTATAAAGGCAGTCTGGATGCGCCAGGGTACTCTTTTAGGTGGCTTGGTGGTAACGCTACTTATGTTGTCATCCCAAACGAAGTGATGGAATGTAAGTGTCTTTTGGTTTATGATGGTGAAGGTTATTTCCCTGGTTCTCTATCTGAACCTGTGAGTTGTGTGGCCGGAGCCTTTCATGCCAGTTATCATCGTCGCATTCCGCATTATATCCATGATATGGGAATTAAAAAAGGTGGGGATATGGCAATTCTTGCGGGTGCCGGGCCTATGGGATTAGCGGCAATTGATTATGCGCTTCATGGTGATCGTCAACCGGGTCTGTTAGTGGTGACTGATATTGATAGTGAACGCCTTAAAAGGGCGGAGAAATTCTTTCCCATAGAAAAGGAGAAGGCAAACGGTGTAAGGCTGAAGTATATAAATACCATGGATGTTGCTAATCCATCAGCATTGGTGAAAACTTGTAATCATGGGAATGGTTTTGACGATGTTATGGTTTTTACACCTGAAAAAACAGTGGTTGAATTGGGGGATGATCTCCTTGCCCGTGATGGTTGTCTCAACTTTTTTGCCGGGCCTGGGACAAGCACTTTTAAAGCAACCCTTAATTTTTATAATGTGCATTATTTATCAACCCATATTACGGGAACCAGTGGTGGCAATACAGACGATATGCGCGAATCTATGGATCTGATAGCTAAGCAAACTGTTAATCCAGCGGTAATGATAACCCATATTGGTGGCTTGGACGCAGTGATTCCAACAACACTGAATTTGCCCGGTATACCAGGTGGAAAAAAATTAATCTATACAAATATTCATATGGAACTTACTGCAATCAGTGATTTCAAGAAAAAAAGAGATGCGGACGTTCGCTTTGGAGTATTGGCTGATATGATTGACGCAAATAACGGCCTCTGGTCCGTAGAGGCCGAAACCTATCTCTTAAACAATTTTAAATAATTTGGGTTTACGATATGGTTACAGTAATAATAATGTCGAAACAGGGCAATACCGTTGACGAATGCATACTGGTTGCCTGGCAGAAAAAACGGGTAGAAAATATTACAACGTTCAGGCTATAAATGGAGGTAACTCATGTATGATTTAATTGTAATTGGAGCGGGACCCGGCGGATATGAAGCTGCGGCGCAAGCCGGGAAAATGAAAAAAAAGGTAATTTTATTTGATAAACAATATATAGGGGGGACTTGTCTCAATGTAGGCTGCATACCTACTAAAACACTGCTGAAATCAGCACATGTTTATAATGAGTGTAAAGAAGCTGGCCTTTATGGTGTTACTACTACCGCACCCGGGTTTAATATGACAAAAGTACAGGCGCGTAAGCAAAAGGTGATTTCTATGCTTACCAAAGGGGTTGAGGGAATGCTGCAACGAAGTAAAGTAGAAATCGTGAAGGCAGCAGCAACTATTGCAGGTAAGGGGATGGTAGAGGCGGATGGTAAAAAATATGAAGCAGCAAATATTTTGATCGCAACGGGTTCTGCTCCTGCAGTACCTTCCATTAAAGGTATTGAATCAAAAGATGTTTTGGATTCGACTTCGATTCTTGAGATTAAAATAATCCCTGCGTCTCTGGTAATTATTGGCGGTGGTGTTATTGGGCTTGAGTTTGCTTCTTTCTTTGCTGATATAGGTACAAGGGTAACTGTTGTGGAAATGTTACCCCATATCGCGCCAGGGCTGGATATCGATGTTACGAAGAGACTGCAAAGAGAGTTGGAAAAGAAAAAGGTTAAATTCAACCTCGCTTGCGCAGTAGAGGAAATAAAAAACAAAATGGTGAGCTATCAGGATGCTACTGGTAAAAAATATTTTGTGGAGGGTGAGTATATATTGAATGCCACCGGACGTTGTCCGGTGACAGAAGGGCTTGGGTTGGAGAATGTGGGAGTGCATACCAATCGGGGAAGTATTGTCACTTCAGATGAAGGACGGACGAATGTGCCTGGTATCTGGGCTTGTGGTGATGTTACGGGTAGATGTTTGTTGGCTCATGCTGCCACCCGTGAAGGTCTGGTTGCGGTAAACAATATGTTTGGAAAACCCGATGCTATGAGTTATGTGGCAATACCTTCTGTCGTGTATACAAATCCCGAAGTTGCCTGTGTTGGAAAGACTGAGGCGCAATGTAAAAAAGAAGAAATTGATTATGTTGTCTCAACCATGCCCATGGCAATTGCTGGACGATTTATGGTAGAAAATGAGGGTAAGACTGGTATGGTTAAGGTCATTGTCGGTAAGCAGCATGGTGAATTGTTAGGAGTACACATGATTGGTGGACCTTGTAGTGAAATTTTGCAAGGTGCGGTGACCATGATTGAATGTGAGTTGCGAGTTGAAGATATCAAAGATGTGGTTTTTCCTCATCCCACGATTTCAGAAGCACTCAAAGAAACGTGTATTCAAGCCTTATAATAGTTTTAAAAAATATCCCGGTAAGCCCTGTTTTCGGCCCTTTTTCTGATACTGAAAACACTCAAAATAATACTGAAAAAGGCTTAAAATCGGCAATTATCACGATTTTTGCGGTTAAAAAACTCATTTTGTGGTATAATAATATAAAGGTTCTTCATATTTTCATATGTTTGCGATTACCACTCTAAATAAACAACTGCTGGTTGAGACTTCTTCCGGCAGACTTTTTGCCAATGGTGCCGTTGTTCAGCTATCGATGCCTGTTGTAATTGTCCGACATGGAGAAACAGAAGGAAATAAACTAAACATCTTACAGGGTCAGGTTGATAGTGATACGCATCAGCTTACGGCATTTGGTAAAATGCAGGCCGGCCGGGCGGCCAAACGACTGGTAAGGCAGTTGATTGAGTATTACGGGTCGGAGTCGGCTCTCAGACAGGCAATTATTTCTCATAAAGTAAAGCTTTATGTAAGTCCTCTCACCCGCGCCAGGGATTCTGCCGGGTATTTTATCACTCATATTCAAAAAGATTTGGATGTTAGTATTGATATGCTTACAGAAGAACTCCTTACGGAAATGTATTTTGGTGTACTGGATGGGAAGGCAACGGGTGATATCTCTGATATAGCACTGCGCGGTTTATTGGCCCGGTACCGGGCGATACAAGATGCCACAATTGACTGGAAAGGTTCCGGTGAATCTTTTGTTGCTTTGGTAAACCGAGCCCGACAACTGATTGAAAACTGGAATATGCATTTTATGGGTACTGATACCGTTATCATCGGATATACCCATGGGACCTTTAGTAGCGCGCTCAGGACTATAATAGGTGATGCCAGTATTTTAAATGGTTGTGTTATTAAAAAAGATGCGGAATTCAGGATGGTTGCTTACCGCGAAAAAATGCTCAAAAATGCAGATGTATTCTGGTTAAAATGTTGATTTTCTTCTGATATTAATTTCCCCCTTCCCCAACATCTTGTGTTATAGTAATTTCCTTACTTATTTCGGTAAAAGACTGTACAATTTCGTTACCATTCTGTGACAATTGTTTTCCTTTAATTCTTTATACTGTTTACAGAAGGATTAAACAAGGAGAATGAAATGAGTGGAAAATCAGGAGTAATGTGGGAAGACCTCAAGTCCTATTATCAGTACATACGGGATATCGATAAATATCCTCTTTTAACTAAACCCGAAGAACGGGAATTATTACTACGGATTCAGAAAGGTGATCAAACCGCAATAAAGAAATTGGTCTGCTCTAATCTGAAGTTTGTGATAAATGTGGCATTCAAGTATCGGAATCAGGGGTTTGCCCTAACCGAATTAATTAATGAAGGAAATATCGGACTTATTGAGTCTGCCAGACGTTTTGATATTAATAAAAAAATTCGCTTTATATCTTATGCGGTATGGTGGATTCGTCAGTCCATTACCCGGGCTATTTCAGAAAAAGCGCGTTTGGTTCGGATATCAGCAGAGAAAGAACTCATCCTTCGGCGAATAAATAAATATACGTCTCATACTCATTTTACCATTGGTGGAGGCATAAAAATAGACGCTAATGATCTGGGGAAAAAAATGGGATATACTCAAAAACAAATGGAAAAAATACTGGAAATGGGTAATGACCATTTCTCTCTTGATCAACCATTGTCTTCAGAAGGGACTAATACCGCAAATGATATCATCAAAGATAAAAAATGTGATGCACCTGATGAATTGGCTGTGTTACACTCCCGAAACGAATTCCTTGAGAGAAAATTGAACGAATTGGATGAGATTGAACGGAGAGTACTTAAGATGTATTTTGGTATTGAGTATACTGATAAATTGAGCCTCAAAGATATTGGTGAGGTAATTGGTTTATCTAAGGAACGTATTCGCCAGATAAAAGAAGAAGCGCTTAAGAATTTGAGGCGTTTTGCGATGCCGAAAGAATTATTGTTGGCTGCGTAAATATAAGAAACAACATCAACTGCCCGGCTTGGTACATCTTGCTTCGATGCAGTTCGATGTTGTATTTTTCGGAATTCGATGTGCGTTTAATAAAGCCAATACTAAAAAATCTTCGAATTGATCTGGAGGTTCCTGTAGTTTTTCAACAATATTCTCCAGGGCCGCTCTGCACTCTCTCTTATAATAGTCTATTCTCTTGAGAGTCTTGACTTGCTTTTGAAGAGGTTTTTCAGCAACTTCTTGTCATGGCTCGAAGTGATGTCTGAGAGTATTGTTTGGTGTACTAAATAAATGACTGAAAAAATTATGTAAGAAACTATTTTTTGGATATTAGTTGTAGTTACTCACAAATTCTGCTATAGAACCTTTTTTTTAGTGTACTTATTACTTCAATATGGGTAACACTTAAAACCTTTTTCTACAAGGCTTTGCACTTTATTTAAGTGAAAAGAAATCCTACCGGGATTATTATATATTTTTCTGAATAATGAAAT
>JADFYW010000198.1 GCA_015232855.1 Fibrobacteria bacterium | reverse complement strand
AAATTTTGTCCTTGCATTGTTTCTGGTGTAATAGCCCCGGGGCCTTTCCATCGTTTATCAGAAGAGTCGAGTATACGTTCCAATTTCAGGTTGCTTTCAAAAGGAATGTTTTGTTGGTCATCTGAAAAGTTAAAAAAGGCGTATATACCTGCCTGTTTCGTCACACGGGAGAGGGTAAAACAGCTGTATTCAGGCAGAAGATGTATCTGAGTATTCTGTTTGTCTGTACCTAAAGCCGGATGGGACTTTCTGAGGGTAATGAGGAACCGGTAAAAGTGTAGTAAGGTTTTATGTTGTCCTTTCTGCCGTTTACTCCAGTCTAAAATTGAATGGGTAAAACTACTTTCAAGCCGGGGATCGGGAGGTGTTCCTTTTACCTTGGATGATTTGAATTCACGGATACGACCGTTTTTTACCGCTTGTGCAAGCCGTTCATCTCCGTGATGAATAAAATAGAGAAATGGATTTGTCTCGCCGTACTCTTCACCCATAAATAACATAGGCAGGTAGGGCGATAACAGACAAGCAGCAGCAGCCATTTTTTGGGCTTCAAAGTCAACAAGACTGGCGAGGCGTTCACCTTGGGGGCGGTTCCCCACCTGGTCGTGGTTTTGAGTGTACACCACGAACGTTTGGCCGGGGAGCTTTTTTGAACAGCTACCATAACTATGGCCGCGAAAGGGGGAATAGTTACCCGTATATACAAATCCCTCTTTATAGGCTTTTTTGAAGTCTTCCAACCGGCCGTAATCCTGATAATAGCCAAAGGTCTCATGGGTAAGCAGGGTGTGCAGAGCATGATGAAAATCATCGCTCCACTGGGAATGTATGCCACAACCACCTTGCGCTATAGGTTGAACCATACGGGTATCATTTAAATCGCATTCCGCAATGAGATGACGTTTGATTTTGGTTGTGGTCGAGATGGTGTCCAAAGTATCGGTTAGTTCGGTCAGAATGTTATACGCACTATTGTCACAAATGGTGTCAACCGCATCAAGCCGTAAACCATCAATATGGAATTCCTGTAGCCAATATCTGGCATTTTGAATAACATAATGCCGGACTTCGTCTGAAGCATTATCATCATAGTTTATCGCTTTTCCCCAGGGCGTCTTGTATTTTGATGTGAAATAGGGGCCGTAATCATTAAGGTAATTTCCTTCAGGGCCAAGATGATTATAGACCACATCTAAAATAACCGCGAGGCCTTTTTGATGACAAACATCCACGAAGGCTTTTAATCCGTTCACACCTCCGTAGGTCTGTTGTACAGCATATGGGTATACGCCATCATAACCCCAATTCCGCTTGCCAGGAAATTGTGCCACCGGCATGAGTTCAATGGTGTTGATTCCTAAATCTTTCAGCGCATTCAAGCGTGAGAGAATACCTCTGAAAGTACCTTGATTACTAAAGGTACCGGTATGCAATTCATACAATACCATTTGGTTGAGAGAAAGCCCTTTCCATGTGCTATCATGCCATTGATAATTGCTATGGTCCACAACGGCAGACGCTCCATGTACACCATCGGGTTGGCTCATAGAAACCGGGTCAGGTCTTAAGAGTGTATTGTTCAGTTTGTATAAATATTTACAGTCGGGTTGAATACCCTCAAGATGCGCGGAGAAATATCCCCGATTTTCAGGAGCCATGGGTATTTCTTCCTGATGAACTCCCTTAATACAGAGTGAAACACTATGGCATTTCGGTGCCCATACCCTAAAGTGGCAACCTTTGTTCCGGCTGTTGTATTGTGTCCCTAATCGCATACGGTCTAACTAGTTATGATTTTTATAGGAAAATATAATATTTTTATACTTTTACTGTTGTCCCAAATAACCCCTAAATTCTCATTACACCGTCTTACCAGCATCCTGCTTTCGGCACTCCCAACTTCCTGTTGGTCGTAAATCCTAAACAACTTAAAATAAGAGTGTAAATGTTAAAACAAAATAAATAAACATTCCCTTTTGCTCTATATAACCATGTATTGCAAGGATAAACCGTAAGGATTTTTAGCCTAGTTTTCAAATTTTTAAACAATTTTACTTTAAGAGCAAAAAATGCCAAATATATGCATAATTTATTTCTGAATAGATACTATTTATTATCTCCTTGACATATTCGGGTGTATTTCTGATTATATATAATAGGGGTTTCGTACTGTACCATTTGCAATTTATTATGGTTTGTTACACACTTCTCAATTTATTCTTTTCTGTGAAAGGCCTGCATGATATTTTTGGAAGATAAATACTGGACACTTGATTACACCCAATTCGATCCAAAACTGGAAAAAACTACTGAAGCATTGTGTACCATTGGGAATGGTTATATGGGTTCCCGGGGGGCTTTTGAAGAATCTATCAGCTCTGAAACGCATTATCCAGGCACTTATATTGCCGGGGTTTATAATCGCCTCGATTCTGAAATTGGGGGAAAGACTATTGATAACGAAGATCTGGTGAACTGTCCGGATTGGACCGCTATAACGTTTAAAATTGACAATGATCCCTGGTTTGCTATAGCTGACGGGGAAGTATTGGATTATCACAAGCAACTTAATTTTAAACATGGCCTGTTAATCCGAAAAATCCGCTTTAAAGATAATAAGGGGCGAATAAGCACCATTGAAAGTACCCGGTTTGTATGTATGCCCGACGCCCACTATTGTTGCATTCGCTACCAGGTGACACCTCTGAATTATTCGGGTAAACTTACCCTCCGCTCCGCACTGGCGGGCAATATTATCAACGAGGGTGTTGAACGTTATCGGCAGCTCAATTCACTTCATCTTGCTCATTTGGAATCAGGGCATGATGACAAGGGTATATACCTGCAGGTGGAAACAACCGAATCTAAAATTAAAATTGCAGAAGCCGCAGTGCATCAACTACTCTTAAATGGTGCGCCGGCAGATAGGCTGGAAGATAACTATAACGCAGAAGACAGGTATGTGGCCAGGGAATGTGTTCTGGAGGTTAAAGAAAATGATTGTATACAACTTGATAAATTAGTGTCCGTATATACTTCTATTGATAAGGAGGTAGCTGACCCCGCTGCAGCTGCGAAACTTGCTGTTGAAAGTAATCCGGTATTTGATGATTTACTCCAGGCCCACAAAAAAGAATGGGACGCTCTTTGGCAAAAGGCAAATGTAGAAATAGAGGGTGATGAAGAGACTGCGCGTATTATCCGTTTTCACTCTTATCATCTTTTAATTTCTGCTTCGCAGCATAACCTTGATATCGATGCTTCCATTCCTGCCCGGGGGCTGCATGGAGAGGCATACCGGGGTCATATATTTTGGGATGATTTATTTGTATTACCATTTTTTAATCTGCATTTCCCCGAAATTGCCCGATCATTAATAATGTATCGTTATCGCCGTCTGGATAAGGCCCGGCAAAATGCGAAAGTTGAAGGTTACACCGGTGCCATGTATCCCTGGCAAAGCGGGACCGATGGTCGTGAAGAGACTCAAACTCTTCATCTTAATCCCATATCAGGTGAATGGGGAGATGATTACAGTCGTTTGCAGCGGCATAGCTCACTGGCAATTGCCCACGATATATGGAATTATTACATCGCTTCAGATGATATTGATTTTCTTTCCCAAAACGGGGCTGAAATGCTTTTTGAAATTGCCCGGTTCTGGGTAAGTCTCATAAGCTATAATGAGAAAACCGGTCGGTATGAAATTCATGGCGTAATGGGACCCGATGAGTTTCATGAAAAACAACCGGGGGCTGATACGGGTGGGCTTAAAGATAATGCCTATTCCAATATGATGACGGTCTGGCTTATTAAAACCTGCCTTCAAATACGGCATATCCTGCCCCGGGAAAATCTGTTGCAGCTCGAAAAGAAGATTGGTTGCACCGATAAAGAATATGAACAATGGCGGGCGATAACCCGTAAAATACATATTGCCATTAAAGACGATATTATCAGTCAGTTTGATGGGTTTCTTGATTTAAAGGAGCTGGACTGGGAGCGTTACAAAAAAGAATATGCGAATATTGGGCGTATGGACCGCATCTTAAAGGCCGAAGGGCTTTCTCCCGATGACTACCAGTTGAGTAAGCAAGCTGACTTGCTGATGCTCTTTTATATGCTTCCTTTTGAAGAGGTGAAAGCGCTGTGTAAAGAACTTGGTTATCCTATGGATAAGGCTATGCTTAAAAAAAATTATGAATATTATTGTGCTCGTACGTCCCATGGATCTACTCTGAGTTTTATTGTTCATGCCCATGTGGCTGCTCTCATGGGAGAGGTTTCAACAGCGCTGGACTGGTTTAATATATCATTAAAAGCGGATATAGAAGACGTGCAGGGCGGAACCACTAAAGAAGGTATACATGCGGGGTTAATGGGCGGTACGATTATGCTTGTGCTTGGAGCTTTTGCAGGACTTTCAACACATGGGAAAACGCTTTCAATTAATCCCCATTTACCTGAGAAATGGAAAAAGGTGGCCTTTACGGTTTCTTTCAGAGGTGTATCTTATTATCTTAAAGTATATTCCGACCGTATCATTGCGAAAATTAATGATACCAAGGAAGAAACTGCGGAAATAACAGTTAAAGGCAAAGAATACCAAATAGGAAAAGAAGAAGTTTGTATAAAATATGAGAAGGAGTAATCAGTAATCAGTTGTCAGATTTTAGTAGTTAGTTTCTGTTCAAAATAATCGACTTTAATTACCAAGTCATTCCGGCTTGTCCGGAATCGGATGTATGTTCTAATTAAAATCGTCTATTTTGAATTATTTTAACAAGCTCTGGTGTCTGATTCCGGACAAGCCGGAATGACTGGTTGTTAAAATAGTCAAAATTGAACACGAATTGATTAGATAACTAATGACTTCACGAAGCACTTTTATAAAACTGAAAACTCGAAACTGATTACTGAAAACTGATAACTGAAAAAAAGAGATAGATATGATAGGCGATGTACTGATATTAAAACCTTTTCATGAACAGGTTGCGAAAAAAATGTATCGTCAGATTTCAAAGCTTAAACGCCAAAAGAAAATTGTCGTAACCATAGCCGGGGAGTCTGGGACGGGGAAATCTGAAATTGCTCATCAACTGAGAATACTGCTTAAACTCAAAGGTGAAAAAGCGAAAATATTTCACCTGGATAATTATTACAATACATCCCCGGATGAGCGAACTGAAGTTCGTAAGAAAAAGGGCATGGATTTTGTGGGAGACCATGAAATTGTCTGGGAAAAAGTGGAAACCCATATAAAGGCTTTTAGAGCAGGAAAAAAAGCAACTATTCCTTTTGTAGATCTCTACACCAATGAAAAAGATTTTCTAATAACTTCTTTTAAAAATGCCCATGTTCTTATTATTGAAGGCCTCTATGCAACGAAAGCTTCCGCTGATCTTCGCTTCCTGATTGACCTCACTTACCATGATACAAAGGACCAACGCGTTGCGCGTAAAAAAGAAAAACAGAATTATTTCCGGGGCAAGGTACTGGAAAAAGAACATGAAGCGGTACAGAGTCATAGGCCCCTGGTAGATTATTTTATTAAACTTGATAAAGAAAAGAACCCTATCACATCCCGATTAATAAAGGCGAAATGAAAATGAATATAAAAGCAGTGATTTTTGATCTAGACGGTGTTATTCTCAGCACTGATAATTTTCATTACCTGTCCTGGAAAAAAATGGCGGACCGGGAAGGTATTTATTTTGATCGGGAGATTAACGAACGTTTGCGTGGAGTGAGCCGTATGGCCAGTCTCGATATTCTGCTTGAAAAATCTGAACGGGAATATAGCAATGTTGAAAAAGAGAAACTGGCAGAATATAAAAACGATGAATATCGAGCCTCTCTCAAAGACCTTTCTCCAGACGATATTTTCCCTGGAGTGAATGACTTCATCACGTTTCTCCAGGAGAAGGGGATTAAAATTGCTATTGGTTCTTCCAGTAAAAATACCAAGTTTATTTTGGCACAGGTAGGTCTTACCGACCAGTTCGAAGGAGCTGTTAGTGATGGGACTAACATTATCAAAAGTAAACCAGACCCGGAAGTATTTTTAAAAGCCGCTGACATGGTGGGTATTCCACCGGCAGAATGTCTGGTAATAGAAGACGCAGACGCGGGTATTGAAGCGGGAAAAGCCGCGGGCATGATTACCCTTGGAGTGGGGCCCGCCGCTAAACACCCCGATGCCGATTACGCTGCACTCGATGTGTCTTCATTTGATAGGACACTTATTGAAGCATAATGGCGTGCCTCATAAACGGAGTTTAGAAATTAACTAGTTTTCCTAAACGGTATGGAATTTAAGTTATGCTTGTCATCGCCCTGCTTGACAGGGCGATCCATCTCAGTATCGATCATTTTATGGATTGCCCGGTCAAGCCGGGCAATGACATGTTCATAGCAGAAATAATTTTTGTTATTCCTGAACACAAACTCGTTAAATACCTTTCAGTAATTGACGGAATTTTGCCGGAGAGGGAATTTGGTATTCTGCGGTGCTTTCGCCCTTACCTACCTTTACAGAAATAAGGTTATTACTTTCCACTTTAAACATACCTTCATCGGTCTGGTCATCACCGGCACATAACACAAGTTTGTAGTTATTGGTTTTGATAAAATGTTCCATGGCGATTGCTTTACTTATATTAAGTGAGCGTACTTCAACTATCATATGGCCATGGTGGATTTCTACAGGGAGGTTTGAAATAACTTCCGTTAATTCTCCCATGAGTTCACCGGCCTTCCATTTTCCAAATTCAAGGTCGGCATTTCGGTAGTGCCAGACAACGGTTGATGTCTTGGATTCCACATGGCTACCCGGCGTTGATGATGAATACATCTTAAAAATTTCCAGAATTTCGCTTTTCCAGCTCAGATCAACTTTGTCATTAAACAATTTCCATTTTTGTCCTGGCTTTTTCAGGTAATAGCCGTGTTCGCCCAGCAGAGTGAAATTATATTTGCTGCATATTTTATTCAGGAATCCTTTATCGCGTCCGCTGAGAATATACACATCAATATCATCCCTTGTTTGCAGATTGGTAAATATTTTTTTAAGCTCAGAACCAGGAACTGCTTTGTGAGGAACAATTTCAAACTCCCTTAAGGTTCCATCATAATCAAGGAACAATGCTTTTTTAATCTTCTTATTCTGGAATCCCAGGAAACTTTCTTTTGTAAGGGGTTTTTGCAG
>JADFYW010000197.1 GCA_015232855.1 Fibrobacteria bacterium | reverse complement strand
CATGTTGCCTTAAAGAACTTCCTGACGGTACCGGTATTTTCCGGAAAAAAAATCATTGTGGTTGTTGGGGTCGCCAATAAACCCACAGATTATACTGAACTGGATATCAAACAACTGCAGCTTTTAATGGATAATGTATGGAATATTACCGAGCGCAAGAAAAACACAATTAGTCTTAAAGAAAGCGAAGAAAAATATCGTATACTTATTGATACAACCCAAACCGGTTATTTGATACTCGATACAAACGGCAAGGTAATAGATGCAAATGATGAATATGTGCGATTGACTGGACGTTCCTCACTTGAAGAAATCAAGGGAAGAAGCGTAATAGAATGGACAGCCCCCTATCATTATGAACATAACACAGCAGCTATTAAGAAATGTACGCAGCAAGGGTTTATCCATAATCTCGAAGTAGACTACATTAATAAAACAGGAGAGATCACAAGAGTAGAAATTCAGGCTACTGTTGTTAACGAGGGTGAGAAGCAACTAATCATATCCCTTTGTCGTGATATTTCTGAACGTCGAGAGGCCGAACAAGCCGTTAAAGCCGCAGAAACAAAATTCCGTACTATGTACAATGCCAGCAGTGATGCAATTATGATGCTGGACGAAAAGGGATTTTTTGACTGCAACCCTCAAACCGTGACACTCTTCGGTTGTGAGACAAAAAAGCATTTTTGTTCATTACACCCCGCTGATGTATCTCCTCCTCACCAACAGGATGGGCGTAATTCTATGGAAGCCGCATCAGAGAAGATTGCTTTAGCTTATTCTCAAGGTTATTGCCGGTTTGACTGGATACATAAGCGTTATGATACAGAAAAGTCTTTTCCGGCTGAAGTATTACTGACAACAATGGAACTCAATGGAAAGCAGGTTCTTCAGGCTACCGTCCGGGACATATCCATGCGGAAGCGATATGAACAGGAACTTTTAGAAGCAAATCAGAAGCTTGAAAATGCAATAACTGCCGCCCAGGCAATGGCAGCAGATGCCGAGATGGCAAATAAAGCAAAATCTGAATTTCTGGCAAATATGAGCCATGAAATTAGAACACCAATGAATGGCATTATCGGCATGAATTCTTTAATGCTCGACACAGAATTAACACCTGAACAACGACAATACGCAGATGTAGTACAAAACAGCAGTAAGTCACTTTTACATTTGATTAATGATATTTTGGACTTTTCAAAAATAGAAGCAGGCAAATTTGAAATCAAAAGTGCCCCCTTCAAGTTAGATAATGTCCTCAATCAACTCTCTTCCACTATGAGTCCAGCTTTCGAAGAAAAAGGACTACAATTTTCTTATCATATTGACTCCGATGTACCAATGAGTGTACAAGGAGATTCTGGCAGACTCACCCAAATTTTAATGAATCTTGCTGGTAATGCTATAAAATTTACTGAAGCCGGAGCCATTACCATTAAAGTTCTTTTGTTAAAGGAAGATGCATATACCGAGCCAATAGAAGCTGGCCACATCATGCTAAAGTTTTCAATTCACGATACCGGGATTGGTATCCCTGACCACCAGAAAGATTTGCTATTCAAAAAATTTTCACAATTGGATGGCTCTTCTACCAGAAAATACGGTGGTACCGGCCTTGGACTCGCAATATCAAAACAACTCACAAAACTAATGCATGGCGAAATTGGCGTGAACAGCAAAGAGGGGCAAGGATCAGAATTTTGGTTTACCATTTGTCTGAAACCACTTGAAAACGCCTTACTCCAGGTACAAGAAGACCCAACAGCCAAGGAGCAAAACGATACGCCTGACTCAACGCAAAAAAAAGCCTCTACACTCTTAAATACATTTAGTGATTATAATGCGACAATCCTGGTTGCTGAAGACAACATCATCAACCAAAAAGTAATCAAAGCCATAATGAAAAATTTTGACCTTGATACAGATATCGTTAAAGATGGGCAAGAAGTTCTAGATGCACTGAATAATAAAGAGTATGATCTGATACTTATGGATATTCAAATGCCTGAATTAGATGGTCTTGAAACGACCAGAATAATCCGTAAAAACAAAGAAGATAGATATAATAACCTAATCCCCATTATTGCAATGACTGCTCATGCATTCGACGACAACATAAAAGAATGTCTTGATGCAGGGATGAATGAGTTTGTTTCTAAACCAATAGTTCCTGAAGATCTGGCAAACACACTGAAAAAATGGTTGTCTGAAAAACAAGGATCAAAACAACAACATACCAACGTAATCAATTCTGTACCCCAAAAGGAGGTTTCCTCTGTTATTTGGGATAACAAACAATGTGCAGATCGATTGATGAACAACCAGGATCTGGTTAACAACATCGTAAAAGATTTTCTCAAATATACGCCTTTAGAACTAGACAAGTTTGATAAATTTCTGGATGAGAAAGACATACCGGCCATAGCAGCACTTCTCCACAAACTCAAAGGTTCAGCTGCAACTATAGGTGCTGAAACCATGTATAACACGACAGTTCATCTGGAAAAGAACATCACAGAAGATAGTATAGAAAGCCTGGAATCAGACGTTGCTCAATTAAAAGCAAACTATGTTGAACTTGAACAAGTTTTAAAAAAGCATCTAAATATGTAGTATTGAACAGATACTAATTACCCAATACAGAATCCCAATCTTTCCAAACGGCTTCGTATCCCTGTGCCTTTACCATTTTCGCGACTTCTTCAGGACTCCGTTCATCACACACATGAAATTGTTCCAGACCATCTTCATCTGAGGCATGACCACCCGGACCAGTCTTGGAACCAGCACTCACGGTGGTTATCCCCAGTGGTAATACATGATCACGAAACGCCCCTGATTCCCTCGTTGAAAGGGAAAGCTCTACATCTTCATCAAAAATGCGATAGGCACAGATAAGTTGTACCAGATCTCTATCTGTTACCGGTGATTTCCCCTTAAACCCACCAGAAGCCGGGCGAAGACGTGGAAAGGAAATTGAAAAACGAGTGCGCCAGTATTTTTTCTTTAGATAAGCCAAATGGCTGGCCACAAAAAAGGCTTCGGTACGCCAGTCTTCGAGACCAAGCAAACTTCCGATACCAATTTTATACATACCAGCATTCCCCAGCCTGTCTGGTGTTTCAAGTCGATATCGAAAATCCCGTTTTTTACCAAAAGGATGGTAATCGGGATAGGTCTGTTGATTATAAGTTTCCTGATAAATGAGTACCGTATTAAGACCATGGGAAATTAATGATTCATAGTCCCCCTGATCAAGGGGCTGGGCTTCCAATGATAAATGCGAAAAATACGGCCGAACAATATCAAAAGCCTTTTTAAAATAATCCATACCTACACGGCGAGGTGATTCTCCTGAAACCAGGAGGAGATGTTCAAATCCTTGCCCATTAATAGCCTCAGCCTCTTCTGCTATTTCCTTTTCAGACAGAGTATGGCGTTTAATACTATTAGCTTTACTGAATCCGCAATAAAGACAACCATTGGTGCACTCATTTGATAAATACAGAGGTATATACATCTGGATGGTACGTCCAAAGCGCTTCAGAGTTAACCTATGACTGAGCTGGGCCATTTCTTCGAGGTAGGGAGATGCGGCAGGCGACACCAGAGTCAAAAAGTCATTCAGTGTTTTTTTCCCTTTTTTACGCAATACAAACTCAACATCGTGGGTTGTCCGCTTCTTTAGGTCATCACCTATATTTTCCCAGGAAAGTTTCTGAAGTATATCGTAAAAGCTCATGTTAGTGTCCTTCTCGAGGCCAAAACGCAAAAATGTTTTACGCTTTACTTATCTCCATCTTGTATAAACCCTGTCAAGGGGCTGGTTGCTTCTGCGGTTTGCGACACTCTTCCGAGTCCTGATTCATAAGCCGTTCTACCAGCCTCCACCGCTTGTTTAAATGCTACACTCATGCCTACCGGGTCACCGGCCACAGCAATTGCTGTATTGACAAGCACTGCATCAGCACCCATCTCCATTGCCTCTGCAGCGTGGGATGGAGCACCAAGGCCAGCATCCACCACAACGGGCACATTACTTTGTTCAATAATAATCTCCAACATTGCTTTGGTCTGCAAACCCTCATTAGTGCCAATTGGAGCCCCCAGAGGCATAACCGCAGCCGTCCCTACATCTTCAAGTCGTTTGCATAATACAGGGTCTGCGTTTATATAAGGAAGTACAATAAAACCCATCTTAACCAGTTCTTCAGCCGCATTAAGCGTCTCTATCGGGTCCGGCAACAAATACCTTGGGTCGGGATGTATTTCTAGTTTCAACCAGTTTGTTTCAAGTGCTTCCCTGGCCATTTGTGCAGCAAAAATAGCTTCCTTTGCGGTACGAACTCCCGATGTATTCGGAAGCAGCCTAATCCCGGGATGTCGCAAATGCCCAAGTAATTCATCCTCTGCATCCTGCAGGTCAACCCGCTTTAAAGCAACAGTCACCATCTCTGAGCCTGTAGCTAAAACAGACTCTTCCATGACCTTGTTGGAACGGTACTTGCCCGTCCCGATAAACAATCGGGAAGTAAAGGTCTTATCCGCTATTTTTAATGGAGTCATATCATCGTCCTCTTTGAAAAACAATCCAGAAAATCTTTTACCGTTTTCACTGGGTTATCAGCCTTATTAATGGCGGAGGATACGGCCACACCGTATATCCCCGTTTTAAGCAATTTCGGCGTGTCCTCCTGGCGGATACCTCCGATGGCGATAAGCGGAATATCCGGAAATAGCTGCGCCAACTTACCTATGCCCTCGACACCCAATATCGGTGATAAATTCTTTTTGGTCTCGGTCATACAGAATGGCCCGATACCGATATAATCCGCTCCTGCAGCAATATGCCCCTCAATATCTGACGCAGTATTAGCCGTGCCCCCGATTATAAACTTATCTCCCGCAATCTGCCGTGCTTTTTCTACAGGCATATCTTTCTGGCCAAGATGGACCCCATCAGCACCCGTTTCAAGAGCAATATGAATATTATCATTGATAATGAGACGGACATTATACTTGTCACATACCGCACGGACCTCACGGGCAATCTGCTTCCAATCCGGAGTCGGTTTGTTTTTTACCCGTAGTTGCACCCACTCCACCCCGCCCCGGCAAGCTTGCTCTGCAAGGAATACATGGCTTCGGTCGTCCATATCCTGAGTAAGGTAGTGTAAGGGACTAATCATTTTCACCTGCGCCCCCGATATCCGGATTCTTTTCCATAATGCCAGCCAAGCATGCTTTCATCAGATTGCAAAAACCGGCGGACACATCTGCCTGCGTCAGTGCAGGCCGTTTGCAGGTCTGCTCCCCGGGCAATGGAACAAGCAAGGGCAGTAGAAAAAACACAACCAGAACCATGTTTTTCTCTATTGGCTATTACTGAACCAAAAAAATCACATTTTTCTCCATTAATAAACAATACATCCTGAATACTTTCTTCTTCTTGCTTGTAGCTGGTAGTAATGACTGAGCATTTTGTACTCAGGGACAGACCTGCTTTTTCCAGATTTGATTCACCTGAGAGCGTCCTCAGTTCACTTGCATTGGGAGTAATTAAATCAATCATGCCCGCTATACGATCAAACCGGACATCCCAGGTCTCCTTATGAAAGTCATGACCCGTAGTCGCACTTAAAACAGGATCCCATATTACAAAAACAGTGGGATGCATCGTCTTAATATGCTGAACCACATCCATCAACACATCAGTATTTTCAATTATCCCTATTTTAACCGCACCCAAAGGATATCGTAAAACCGGGTCTATTTGTTTCTTAATTTCTTCTAAAGCAATCCATCGCATACCATCAAAGGTCTCGTGATTCTGGTAAGTAACACCGGTACACACACCCAGTCCATACACACCATAGGCCTCACAAGTCTTAATATCAGCTGCCAACCCGGCCCCGCAACTCGGATCCCAGCCCGCCAGGCTTAACACACAGGGGTTTTGCATAAGATCTCCCGCATTTTATTAAAATTTACCACAGCATCTCTGCCGCTATTCTCCCAAAGAGCCCCTAAAACAGCAGCCCCATCAAAACCCATTTCCCGAACCTGCATAATATTGGCTTCGTCAATACCGCCTAATGCCACAACCGAGATTCTACTTCCATAATGCATGAGAAATTTCGAAAGATCAGAATGACTAAAAGCAGCCCGGTACCCTTTTTTCGAGATACTATTAAACACCGGACTTAAAAAGCAGTAGTCATAGTTATGAGTAAGCTGTAACAATTCATTAAAACTGTGGCAGGAACAACTTCTGGATCGGTTTTTAACCGGAAAGTCCTCACTACAGCCATGTATGCCCTTAACCGCATATTTATTTGCCAGGTCCCAATAATTATGCAACACCAAACATTTATGATATTTTTCAGGGATACAGGAAATCCAATTTTCATACTGTTCTCTCCCATAACCAGGCTTTCGCACATGCAAGACAGGCAAACCTTCTTCAAACAACGACAGGAGAATATCATGTTCCCCTTTCATATCGTCTGGCACGGTGAGTACAAAAAGTTCCACTATTGTCCTACTCCCGGAACACCTTTTTTGCTATCACAACAGCTTTCCTGCTTCTCATCACCTATTTCAGCAGATAATTTCATAGCACAAAAATTAGGACCACACATAGAACAATATTTTGAGCCTTTCTCTACCTTATCCGGCAATGTTTCATCATGAAATTTTTTGGCCGTTTCCGGATCCAGTGAAATTTTAAACTGATCTTCCCAGTGAAAGCCGTACCTTGCTTTACCCATGGCGTTATCACGAAACTGGGCCCCGGGATGCCCTTTAGCCAAATCTGCAGCATGGGCTGCTATTTTATAGGTAATAACGCCATCTTTTACATCTTTCCGATTGGGTAGCCCCAGATGTTCCTTAGGAGTAACATAACAGAGCATGGAGCAGCCATACCAACCTATTAGAGCTGCGCCTATTCCTGATGTGATATGGTCATAACCCGGAGCAATATCCGTGACCAGGGGGCCAAGAGTATAAAAAGGCGCTTCTCCGCATTCCTCCAACTGCATCTCCATGTTCTTTTTAATCATATGCATGGGAATATGGCCAGGACCTTCAATAATAGTCTGTACATCATGCTTCCAGGCCACACGGGTGAGTTCCCCCAGGGTTTTAAGCTCGGCAAATTGTGCCTCATCATTAGCATCAGCTATGGCACCCGGACGCATACC
>JADFYW010000196.1 GCA_015232855.1 Fibrobacteria bacterium | reverse complement strand
AACGAGCAAAAAGCAGGAAAAGTGAAAGAAGCGATCATCAGCTACAAAAAAGCAATTGCATTCAACCCCAAACATTACTGGGCAATGAACAAATTGGCCCATATTTATCTTTTATCGGAAGACCCCTCAATCCACAGCATAGATAAAGCCTTTGCTATGGCAAAGAATGCCTGTGAACTTTCTTACTATCGCCAGGCTTCTGTTATAAAAACCCTTGCAATGGTTTATTCAGAACAACGAAAATTTTCCAAGGCAGTAGAAATTGCCATGGACGCATCACGCCTGGCTGAACAAAATGATGATTTGGTTTTAGCCACCAAAATCAAGAATGAAATTGCCCTATATAAACAGCAGAAGTCCATAACCGAAGGTATTGTACGAAAACGGAAAATGTAAACAATGCATCATCCAACACTCATTTAAGTTATTAAAATCATAAGACCACTATGTTAAAATTTCTCCTCATTTTCCCACTTTTCTTTTCTGTTTCTTGTAAAAAAACTATAACACTAACAAGCCAGGACCCCTCAACCAAGAACATAATGTATAAAACGATACTTGTGAATGGATCTGATACCTTGCTCCACGGTCCAAGCATAATACTCTCTGCCGAAGGTGATACACTTGTACATGGAATTTATGAAAAAAACAAGATTATTCGTCAGAAGGTCTGCGAAGTAAAACAGGAATTTTGCAAAATACATGACTATGAAATTCACATTACCATCGAACTGAAACAAAAAGAGGGGATCCCCTACTCAGAAAAAAAACTGAAAGGAGACTCCGTTATTTCCTGGACATACTGGGATAATAACGGAAAGTCATACACTTATAAGGCCTGGCATATTATGCACTCAAAACATTATTATGACGAGTATATCAAGTATATGAACACTTTTAAGCCTATTCCGATCAACTTTAACTACCGGTTCCTTTTTGTTCTTGCAAATAGCAGGCCGGGAATGATAGATGTTACCCCTCACCACACTGTTAAGTTATACTTGTTTGATTATCAGGATGACCGTTATGAATACAAACATGTCATAGAAAAATCCAAGAAAAAATGGGTAAAATATAATACCCAGCTTCTTATCAAAGAATTTCCTCTTTCTAAAAAACTTCAGGAGATACTCAAAGCATTTAAACAGGACTGGAGCTCTTTCCCCAATATAAAAATAAACTGGGATACCAAAGAACTCGACTCCTATTTTATATTAACTGAAAACGAAAAAACCGCCAGCTACCTTCATGTCCCAGCAGACAGTACTATTAGCCATCTCAATGCAATTTTCAATGCAAGTGGATATAACCAGGAAATCAAGTTAATTGATGAAAAGCTGAAAGAATGGAAACAAGATGACAGGAAAGACTACTTCCTGGAAGAAATTTTCAAGTTACCCTATCTGCTGAACAAATAATCTTTGTTATATTAAAAGCATACAATTTCATCTTAGGCAGGAAAAAAATGAGAAAAATATTTCCCCTGTTACTTATTATGCTGCTCTCCCTGATTCAGGCAAAAAGCGGATGGGAATGGCAGAACCCTCTTCCCCAGGGGAATATCCTTATAGATATATTTGCTTTTAACGAAAACCGGGTTATGGCCGTTGGCGATGCGGGTACAATTTTAGAATCCAGAGATGGCGGCAAGAACTGGGAAAGGAAACAATCAGGAACCCTTTCTAATCTTATTTCAATTTATTTTGCAAATCCGGAAAAGGGATGGGTCGTGGGTGAAGATGCGCTTATACTGCATAGTGCTGATAGTGGCCAAACCTGGTCAAAACAAATAAACCCAATGGAAATAAAACTTCCGCTCTATGAAGTTAATTTTATTAGCCCTTTGGTCGGCTGGGCCGCTGGTGCAGACGGAACAATACTTAAGACAATAAATGGTGGCCTTGATTGGACTTCTTTGGAAAGCAACACTGATTTTGATATTGAAACGTCTTTTTTTCTGGACGAAGAACGTGGCTGGATGGCAGGTCTGGGAGGCACTATCTTAAAAACCACAGACGGAGGGGAAAACTGGAGTATTCAGATAAAAGATGGGTATGGATTATATCGTGGTTTTTTCTCAATTTTTTTCCAGAATGATACTACAGGATGGCTGGTAGCCTCCAATGGAAAGGTATTTAATTCACAAAACGCAGGGGAAACCTGGGAAGAAAAATCTTCCCCAACAAGCGATCCTCTATTTGGCATTCATTTTACCAGCGACCAAGTTGGTTGGGTTGTGGGTGATTATGGTCAGATGTTCAAAACAGAAAACGGCGGAGAAACTTGGGCACAACATGAAACACTGTCTGATGGATTTCTGTCATCCATTCATTTTTCCAGTTCAAACCACGGTTGGGTTGTAGGTAAAAGCAGTATTATTTTAAAAACCCAAAATGGAACCAACTGGGAAAAAATCTCTTATGGGCCATATAATAGTTTAAATGCGGTCTTTTTTTCAGACTCAAAAACCGGTACCGCTGTTGGAATGAATGGAAGAATCATTCACACTAAAAATGCAGGTGTCAACTGGGACACCATTCCTAGTGGAACTGACCACGCTCTTTATGGGGTTCACTTTTCCGGAAAATTACACGGATGGGCGGCTGGCAATGAGGGCACAATTCTCCACACTATTGATGGTGGAGAAAGCTGGAACCACCAGATGAGCGGGTGCACATCCACTTTCAATGACATCTGTTTTGTAAATACTACAAACGGATATGCCACCGGAATGAATGGCATAATAATGAGAACATCAGATGGAGGGGCACACTGGGATTCCCTGACTAGTGGTGTAAACAGTACTCTGAATTCACTTTTTTTTATTTCTGAAAACACCGGATGGGCAGTTGGTAGCTCTGGAATAATATTAGCAACCACAAACAGCGGCAACAGTTGGTACCTACAGGAAAGCGGTGTCAGTTGGACACTCAACTCAGTCTTTTTTTCATCCCCCGATACAGGTTGGATAGCAGGATATAAAACACTTCTTTATACTACAGATGGAGGGAACAACTGGTACGAACACCATAACACTCCAGATATAACCCTGGAAAGTGTATTCTTCATGGATAATATCCACGGATGGCTGGTAGGTAAAGATGGCAGTTGTTATCGTACAACAGATGCAGGGGGAACCTGGATTAAACAGGAATGCATGATAACTAAGGGCTTAAATGATGTATTCTTTGTTGACTATTATACAGGCTGGACGGTGGGTACTGAAGGGACAATACTAACAACATCAAATAGCGGAACCACAGAAATACTTCAATCATTTATTGTGCCCTCAGTTCTACCAAAATTTGTGATACCCCTTTATTCTCAGAATAATAAGTTGGTAATAAACAAAACAATAACAGGGACATTTTCGCTTTATAACACAAACGGTACTTTTATTACCAAGCTGGATGTTATGTCAGGAGTCATTCACAATCAAGAACCAATTGCCTCAGGTATGTATTTCCTCAAAAAATAAACCTTCACCAATGCACTAACTTTTGACCACAAAAAAAAGGATGTTCGCACATCCTTTTTTTAATCTTATTTTTACTTCAGAAAATCAGTATACAACTACCCGTTCTTTTTTCACTACATTGTTTGTCTTTACATTAACAAAGTAAACACCAGGGTTCAAGTGGTTAATCTTGTACTGAAAGAAGTCTACTCCTGTTTGAGAAAAGACACTTTCTCCACTAATATTTCTGATATCAATTGAATGGGGACCAAGATCTCTTATATCTACATACTGATTAGTAAAAGTTATATGTGGATTAGATACCCGTGTGGGTTTAACGCTAACTGTTCCACAAGAATCCTGGACATGTACACCAACACAATTAGTATCACTATTTTCATAACCAGGAACTTTACAACATCCAGGCCTTGGGTCTTCCTGACCCAGATACAATAAGGAATTTCTCCAAATCTGCTTCATACCAGCGTCTTTTCCTGTTTCATGAATAGGTATACCATGACCTGTTAGAAAATAAGACATACGACCGGTGCCATCTTCTTTATCAGTAATCCAAAGGGCCGGGTGATCATCAATATCACAAGCACAAGTATAGGAAGCAAGATCCATTGATAATAGAATTTTAACACCTTCATTTCCTCTGAAATAATTATTCCAGTTAAACCATTCCTCTTTCCAGCCCGATATTCTGCCAGAAATGTCAACATTATTAAATTTATCTATACCATATAACATTGGGTGAATCTCATTTTGTTCATTATAAGCCTCATCATCAATAAGCACATCTGCGGCTATATTTGCAGCGGAATGCTGGACATAGTTACCATATATACCATTTTCCTGGATGTAACTCCAGGCAAACACATCCAAGGTACCATGTAGCATAAATATACCACCACCAGCTTTATGAAATTCTTCAATAGCAGCTTTGGCATTTGAGTTCATATCCTTACTCTGCGTTAGATTTTGTAAAACAAGAACATCAGCCCCATCCAGTGAATTTCGGGTAAAATCACCATCAGTCTCAATAACTTCTACTTCAAAACCTTCTTCAGCCCCAATTTCCTCAATTAGTGCAACATTAAGAGGACGACCATCATTATGGTGAAAGCTGAAAAAATAGTCTGTTACAACAACTTTTTTAACTTCTTTTGCCCAAAGATTGCCTGAAAAAACCATGATAATACTTATTAAACAAAATAAGACTCCACTCCATGATTTGGATTTTGATCTCAACATTATTGTCCTCCTTTTAAATACGAACTCTTTGCCCTAAATGATGGGCCCCTCCAGGGCGAGTACCCCTAATATAACTTTTTTAATCTCAAAATAAAGCAACTATGCATTAAACTTTATTTTAAATGCCATACTCCAGTCTGAACAGATAATACCACTCTTTCGGATTTGTTAAAACAGGCTGATAGGAATATTTTACCCATAAGTCTATAGCTCTCATATGGTCACTTGCTACTTGTGCATAAAGTCGAAGTCCTGGAAAAAGGGTCTTCTTCAGGTATAAAGACCATTTCCAATCATCTTTATTCCATTGTTTGCTATAAAGAACCGTTGTCACCCCAGCCCCCTGAGGTGCCGCAACTGACTCTCGAGTAGGGACAGGTGCATTTGGGACCTTGTCTCCACTTTTAAGTGGATTAACACCTTCAACATACATATATGATAGTAACGAGTTAGGAGTGTTTGATTTAAAATATTCAACCTGAAAGCTAAGCATATCCAACAAATTCCATGTGGGAACATTTATCCCCATCATAAAAGGCATTCTCTCTGATAACTTGGTATAGTAATATGGTTGATCCAACACACCAAGTACTCCCAGCTCTGCAAAAACCTTAAAATTTCCTGCTCCAATGGCATCATCCATACCGAGCAAATCCCCAATATCAAGAGAAATCCGACCCATAGCTTTCAGTCCCCTGAAAGTTAGGTAGTCATAGGAACGAGGTAAGACATGGTTTCCTGAAACATACCTTCTTTGCTCTGTTTTCGTCCATATACTGTCTTCCCGGGGATTACCACTTCCGTTTTGTGCAACCTCGCTCTCTGCTACCAAGCTCCCTGTTGCAGTATTTAACCACAACACTTCAGTTGTATCAGTAATATAGGTGTTGCTTGTTGTATCAAACCAAAGAGGACGGTTTTTACTGTCACTTAAATTCCGGTTATCTGCAAAACGAATAGTATCTGATGAAGGAGTGAGAGCATCATCCCAATAACGCGCCTCATACATGTCCCAGGTTCCTTCACGAGAAAGCAAATCACTCTCAGCAATTTCCCATTCTTCACCAAGGGCATGACCCTGGAGCTTTATAGAATCACCTTCAGATGTCATCACAACCTGATTAGGTACGTCCGGGAAAGTATTTGGTGCAAAAGTGACAATGGTACTAAGAGGATTGTTAGGGGTCACATAATCAGATTTAAACGCAATAAGATGTTGATAGCAAGCCCCAGCCCCAATCTCAAGATAGTTTCCTATTTTCAAAGTTGCTACATACCCAGGCGAAAAGGTTTGTGGTGGATAGTTTTCCATTTCAGTGGTAAATATCAAATCCTGCCGCAAAGCTCCACCAAAATTAAAGAAACTTAGCCGGGCACCTACAACGGGAATACCGGCGGAATTCATCAGAGACCATCCTCCGGTTTTTAAGATATTAGGATACGCATTAGAACGGAATAGATATTCTCCCAAATTCATAGCGTCCGGATTGTATTTATAAGGAAAGAAACCCATTTGAAAATCAGCACTTGGCTCCGCGACATCACCAAACTTATACGTACCACTTACATTTGACAGACCAGGGCCAAATAATGGCATATTGGTCCACCATTGGCCTTCAGTATGGGGAAACTGGTTCCAGAAAAGACCTCCAACTCCAACAGTAACATCCAGTCTTTCGTTATAAGTTAGTTCTTTGGTCACATAAGCTCCAAGCCTGGTGATAAAATCAAAACTTAGAGTATCACTCAACTGTGCAATATTCCCACTTACAACCTGTCCCATATCCACATATGAACTAATGGACATGGGTTTACTCACGATATCAGCAGAATGAATGGTCGCTGTCATCAAGCACAGAATCACCATTCCAAAAAGTAGATTTTTATTATTAACTCTTTTCATTATCTATTCCCCTTAGAAACCAAATTCAGCCCGGATTAAATAATACCATTGCGATGGCTTCTGAAAGACAGGTTCATAAGAATTAAAGGCGCTGGAATTGATAGTTCTCATATGATCGGACGCAACCTGCAAAAAGAGGTTCAAACCAGGCACTACCGCTTTTTTTGCATACAAAGACCACTTCCAATCGTCCTCATGAAAATCAGTCGGATCATTCTCATAAGCTAGCTTAGTGTTACCGTTGTAGGTAGGAACGGGTCTACCAACCCAACGATAATTAAACCAGGAATCTTTATAAGGATTCCCAAAATATTCTGCCTGGAATGAAAGCTTATCCAGAATCCCCCAAGTTGGAATATGTATTCCAAACATATAAGCAATTCGATCGGATATTTTCTCATAATAAAATGGTTGATTTTGAACGCCAAGAAGTGCAGCCTCTGCAAAAATTTTAAAATTATTAGGACCAATCGTCTCATCTAACCCCATCATAGAGCCAATGTTTATAGAAAAACGCCCCATTGCCTTTATTCCTCTGAAATTAAGCTTTGTTTCTTTACGATCAAAAACATAACCGGTCTGAACATATCTTGAATTGTCTGTCTTCGTAAAAGTGGTATCAGTTCTTGGCCGATTCCTTGAATCGGTAGGTACATCACTTTCATATACCAGTTGACCATTTTCAGTATTAAACCAGAGCTTTTCATTCTTTTTTGAAACAGCTACATTGTGCACAACAGCGGTGTCCGCAAGTACATC
>JADFYW010000195.1 GCA_015232855.1 Fibrobacteria bacterium | reverse complement strand
ATATTTTCAAGAGAGGTATCTTAGGTCCCCCAAAATGTACTAAATGTGGCATTAATGATGCGGTAGAGGAATTTACCATTGATAAAGAGCTCGCCTATTGTGCTGATTGTGCTGATCTTCTTCAACTTGGGCAAACAAAAGAAGCCCGAAAGCTTGATTATCCATCCCTTTTTAAGAAAAATGATGATACGAAGAAACAATGACCAGCGTAACTTCTAGCTGAGGAAGGTGGTTTCCCTTTTTAAGTTGGCTGGAGTATCAAGCAGGTTCACTAAATTGTTTTGACGAAAAATCGAGGGAGAATTACTCTTCATTAATGTTTTTTTTACACACCATTAACCTAAGTTGGAATTATGGATTTAAATGATTTAAAAGAAAGAATAAGTAAACTTCGGAGGTATCTTTGACATCCCCGGTAAAGAAGAATCCCTTGCTTTGTTAGAAGAAAAAACAGCGTCTCCCGATTTCTGGTCTGATTCCCAGGAAGCTACCCGGGTTCAACGTGAAATGAAATCGTTAAAAGACTGGATAGAGGAGTGGCAATATCTGCATTCTGAAATAAATGATGCTGTGGAACTTGAAGAAATGGCCCGGGAAGAAAAGGATGAAGTAGCCCTTAAAGAAATAGTTCAATCAGTAACGGTACTGGATAGTAGAGTAAAGGCCCTGGAGCTGCGAAAAATGCTGGGAGAGCCTGATGATGAAAAGCCTGCCATTCTTAGCATACATCCCGGGGCTGGAGGTACGGAATCTCAGGATTGGTCCCAGATGCTCTTTAGAATGTATACCAGATATTTTGAACGAAACAATATGAAGTACACCATTATTGATGATGAACCTGGTGATGAGGCTGGTATAAAAAGTGTAAGTATTGAAATAAATGGTGAATATGTGTTTGGATTCCTTAAATCTGAAATCGGTGTGCACAGACTGGTGCGTATTTCACCTTTTGATTCTAATGCCCGGCGCCATACTTCTTTTGCTGCTGTAGGAGTTTATCCGATAGTAGAAGACGTAGAATATGATCTTGATGAAAAAGAAATTAAAGTTGATACCTTCAGGGCCTCGGGTGCAGGAGGACAACACGTGAATAAAACTGATTCTGCTGTTCGTATGACTCATCTGCCTACGGGGATTGTGGTCTCTTGTCAATCTCAACGTAGTCAACATAAAAACCGTTCCAGTGCTATGAAAATGTTAAAGGCTCGAGTGTATCAAAAATATAAACAGGATGATGAAGAAAAAGAGGCGTCCAAACAGGGTACCAAACTCAAAATTGAATGGGGGAGCCAGATCCGCTCTTACTTTCTTCACCCTTATAATCTGGTAAAAGATTTAAGAACAAAATATGAAACATCAAATGCAAAAGCAGTACTCGACGGGGATATAGAGGGCTTTATTCAAGCCTATTTATTATCAAAAGTCGAAGAAGCCGGGGAGATAACCTGATGCCAATGAAAATGAATGACCAGGTCCAGGCAAGACTGGACAAGCTGAAAAAAATAAAGGATAGTAATATTAATCCGTATCCTTATTCGTTTAAAGTGAGTCACTGTAGTGACCAACTTCAGGCGGATAAAGAAAAATTGCTAGATTCTGAAGAACAAATCTCGTATGCAGGCCGTATTGTGCGGTTTAATCGTAAAGGTAAAATGGCTTTTATGCATGTAAAAGATGAAGTCGGCCGTTTACAGAGTTTGATTGCCAGGGATATAGTGGGTCTTGAAAATTATGAGCTCGTGAAACTCCTTGATATGGGTGACTGGGTTGGAATTAACGGTAACATGATGGTGACCGGCAGGGGAGAATATACCATACTGGCTAAGGAAATTACGTTACTTAGCAAAGCAGTGCGCCCACTTCCCATCCCAAAAGAGAAAATGGAGAACGGGAAAAAAATTATCTATGATGAATTCACCGATAAAGAGACTCGTTATCGCAGGCGTTATGTAGATCTTGCTCTGAATGACAATGTTCGGGAGGTCTTTTATCAGCGCACTAAAATTATTCAGACCATACGTGAGTATCTCTGTAATAAAAATTACATGGAGGTCGAAACTCCAGTATTACAATCCATATATGGTGGTGCCAATGCTCGTCCGTTTACGACCCACCATAATAGTCAGAATATGGAGCTCTATCTCAGAATTTCAAACGAGTTGTATTTAAAAAGGTGTATTACAGGCGGTTTTTCCAGAGTGTTTGAATTTTCCCGGAATTTCAGGAACGAAGGAATGGATAGCACGCACAATCCTGAGTTTACCGTGCTTGAATTTTATGAGGCCTATGCTGATTATAATGATATGATGACTCATTTTGAAGAACTTTATGCTGCCAGTGCCAAAGCAATACATGGTACAACGGTAATAACCTATCAGGGTACCGAAATTGACTTAAAACCACCCTGGCCCCGGCTTACCATGAAGGAGGCCATTAAGAAATATGCAGGCATTGATGTTGATTCTATGACTGATGACGAACTTCAGGGGCAATTGGAAAAAACTGAAATAGAGCTTAAAGGGGGATATTTGCGGGGGTTAGCGATTCAAGCCCTGTTTGAAGAACTATGTGAGGAACATCTCATTCAACCCATTTTTATCATTGATCACCCGAAAGAGTCCACACCCTTATGTAAAGTACACCGGGAAGATAATACTCTGGTAGAGCGTTTTGAACCCTACATAAACGGATGGGAAGTAGGTAATGCATACTCTGAATTAAATGATCCCCTGGTTCAAAGGGCTAGTCTTGAAGAACAGGTAGAGAGAGGCCGGGCAGGAGAAGATGAAACTCATCCTTTGGATGAAGATTTTCTTCTGTGCTTAGAATATGGCATGCCGCCAATAGGGGGTGTTGGTATTGGTATAGATAGGCTTGTTATGCTGTTGACTGATTCATCTAATATTAAGGATGTATTGCTATTTCCACTTATGAAGCCCGAGTAGGTTATTCACCACAAGAAATACATGAGTAAATTTGAACTACTTATAGCAAGGCGTTATTTATGGGCGCAACGGAGGAATCTCTCCTCCGGGTTAATCGCCATTTTTTCGGCAATGGGGGTATGTATAGGTACCTGGTTGCTGATATTTGTGCTGGGGGCCAGTAATGGCTTTGAGCAGGAAGTTAAAAAGCAACTCATGAATAAGGATGCCCATTTCGAATTGAACCAATACCATTACACATCTATCAATCGGTATGATACACTTCTTACCCATATAGAAAAGGACAAACGTATTGTATCTTCTGCCCCTTACATTATGTCTCAAGCGGTATTTGCTAAAAAAAACCGATTTAGTGGTGGAGTGGTTTTTGGTATACACCCCGAACGCAGTAAAAAGGTGATTGGATTATCTAAACAAATGAAATGGGGCGAATACAAATTTGATTCTCTGCCTGATGCCAAAGGGAAACTTTGCAAAGGGGTGATTATGGGATATGCCCTGGCTAATCGCCTTGGTCTCAATATTGGTGACAAGTGTTTGCTGTACGTGTTTGATGAAGGAATCGGTATTTCTACGGGGTTTGCGCCCCGGGTCAAAGCTTTTGTGCTTGCAGGCACCTTTGAATCTGGCATGTATCAATTCGATGAATCTCTCGCATATGTAAGTTTATCAGCAGCGCAAGAAGTTTTTCGAATGGAGGATGCCGTTACCGGTATTCATGCCCGAGTTGATAACCCCCTTAAAAGTGGAGAAATTGCTAAGGAAATAGAGCTTGATCTCGGTTATCCCTTTGTAGCAATAGATTGGCAGGAAAAAAACAGGACCTTAATAAAATGGATGGATTACGAGAAAATTTTAATGGGCCTGGCTCTGGGTATTATTATCATTATTGCGGCCTTTAATATTATCAGTTCCCTGGTAATGAATGTGAATGATAAACGTCGTGAAATTGGTATATTACGGGCTATGGGCGCCACCCGTCAGAGTATCCTGAAAATTTTTGTATTGGAAGGGTTTCTTATTGGTATCGTAGGGTCAACGGTGGGTATGTTATGCGGGTTACTTACCTGCTATCTCCAAATGAAATTCGGGATTATCCAGCTGCCCGGAGATGTCTATTTCGTAACTGTTCTTCCGGTAGTTCCAACTGTCAGGGATGTCATCGGAGTTATGATAATCACCAATATTTTATGTTCAATCGCAACTTTAGTCCCTGCATTTAAAGCTTCCCGGTTGAATCCGGTGGACGCTATACGTTATGAATAAAGAAACAATGAAAAGCCCGCCCCTGGTTTCACTTTTGAAAGTGGATAAATGTTTCACGGAAGTTGGCGGCAGAGTTGATGTGCTGAAGTGCCTCGATTTTAAAGTGGCAGAAGGAGCCTTTCTTGCTATCCGGGGGGCCTCCGGAGTAGGCAAGAGTACTTTACTTCATATTTTAGGATTACTTGATACTCCTACCAAAGGAAAAATTCTCCTAAATGGTGAAGAAATCACCAGGTTTTCGGACAGAAAAATAAGCCATATCCGAAACCGTGATATTGGTTTCGTCTTTCAGTTTCATCATTTACTTCCTGACTTTACCGCTCTGGAAAACGTCCTGATGCCAGCTCGCATCTCAGGGGCAGTTTCTTCCCGGGAGAAGGCCTATTGCAAGGAGCTCATAGCACTGGTTGGAATGGATCATCGGTTGGAACATTTACCTTCCGAATTGTCGGGTGGAGAGCGCCAACGTTTAGCTCTCGCGCGTGCCCTCATCCGTAAACCGAAGTTATTATTAGCAGATGAGCCATCGGGTAATCTCGATGAGGAAAACACAAAAAAGTTACATCAGCTCTTAAAAGATGTACATGAAAACCTGGGTGTTACTATTGTGCTGGCGACTCATGATATATCTTTATCCGCTCTTGCTGATGAACGTTTTGTTATGCATGATGGGACTATTACTCAAGAAATAACCGAGGAACAAACTCATGGCTAAAGGTAAGGTCTGCACTCATTGTGGGTTTACCTGGGATGAGTTTCTTACAAGAGGAATTTTTGGCTGTGCCAAATGTTATAATGTCTTTCGAGTCCCCCTTCAGGCTGTATTTGCAGTTTTGCATGGGCATTTGTCTCATATACCTTCTTCTGACATAGAGGAAGATAAACCGGTTACTACAATGCAGCGGTATGAACGACTTGCGCAATTGCGTGAAAAACTTTCTGATGCTGTTCGACAAGAAAGGTTTGAGGACGCCTTGAGTATAAAAAAACAAATAAAGGAAATAGAGGCGGAACATGGATCTGCTTGAACTTTTAATAGGACCGGTTCCCTGGGTTTCCGGTAGTCATTCTTCTGGTCAACCAGAGCAATCTGCCCGACAGGTGGTGTGTAGTACTTTTAGTCTTTTTCGCAATCTCAGTTTTTATCCGTTTCTTCCCTCTATTCAGGAAGAGCAGGGTAAAGAAATCCTGGAAAAATTGACGGGCTGTTTTATGCCCCATAAAGATGGATTGTTGTGTTCATTAAAAAAATTAGAGTTGAATGAATTGCGCATGTTATGGGAACGATGCATATTTCCACCGGTGATTTTTGGAAATCTCAATTTTTCTGAAAGTCCGGGAGGACCCTTTACCAGTTCTCAATATGAGCATTCAGCCGCTATTCTTTCTCATCATGGTGGTAAGTCGATATTGATAAATATGAAAGAGCATCTGGTATACTCATATATTTTACCCGGTGTTTTGGAACATTTTACAGAAGAAAGCAGAAAAAAACTTCTAAAAGAAATGCATGATGATTTATCAAAAGAGACTTGGGCCCATGAGCCAAGTCTTGGCTATCTTAATTCGGATCCAGCAGTTACTGGTACGGGATTCAGAGTGTCATCATTAATTCACTTCCCTGGAATTTCACTTTCGAGAAATCACGAACAATTGCTTAATGCGCTTAATGCTATTGGTTTACGTGGGTATGGTTTTAACGTTTTGGCTGGCAAGGGAAATTTTTTCTGGGTATCTTCACGAAGTACTCTTGGGTGCAGTGAAGAAGAAATTATAGCTGACTTTTCCGGAAAAATCCAAAAGCTGTTAAAAATTGAAGAAGAGTCGGAACAAGAAATCTATAAAGCAGATAAAAACCGGATTGAAGATAAGATCTTTCGGGCATATTATCAGCTGTTGAGTGCACGCTTGATGTCGTATTCAGAGTTCCTTGAGTTGAGTTCAATTGTCCGTTTAGGAGTATATTTGCAACTTATACAACCGGAAATTCTTGAATTATTGAATGTACTTCAGATAAAATCTGCAACCGGGCATATACAATTGGGAGAAGAAAACCCTCTTTGCCAGGAAGAAATGGAAGTTCTTCGTGCCACCATGGTCAGATTGACACTTTCTGAAATCATGAATATCAAAGAAAAAGGCGCGTGAAGAGTTATATTGAGTTTTACTATATTTAACAAAAACCTTATTTTATTACAGTACACAACATGGTTGAAACTGGAGGCATAAATTAATGAATGGGATGTTTACTGACAGAGTAAAAAAAGTTATGCAGCTTGCCCGGGAAGAGTCTGTAAGACTTGGGAATGATTATGTTGGCACTGAACATTTGCTTCTCGGACTTATCCGGGAAGGAGAAGGAGTGGCCATTGTAGTCTTGAAAAATCTGGGTATTGAGCTTGAAGAACTTTCGAAAAATATTGAGAAGTCCATTACCACTTCAGGTGGAATGATGACTATTGGACAGATGATTCCGTTTACTCCCCGAGCCAAAAAAGTACTGGAAATAGCTGCTCAGGAAGCTCGTTCTCTGGGGCATAAATATATTGGCACAGAACATCTTTTGCTGGCACTCATGAAGGATAATGAATCTGCAGCAGCTAATGCTCTGGGTAGTATTGGTGTTGAATATGACCGGGTGAAAGAAGAAATAATCCGGGTGTTACGCGGGGGTGAGTCTCATAGCGCTGAGGGTGGAGGGAGTTCTTCCCGTAAAAAGTCAAAAACGGTATTCTTGGATCATTTTGGACGTGACCTTACCGAACTGGCCCGGCAGGACATGCTTGATCCCATTATTGGCAGAGGCCCCGAAATTGAACGGGTAATTCAGATTCTCAGTCGACGTAAAAAAAATAATCCTGCTCTTATTGGTGAACCGGGTGTAGGAAAAACTGCTATTGTTGAGGGTTTGGCCCAGAAAATAGTCGAAAAAAATATTCCTGAAGTTCTGGAAAATAAGCGGGTGGTTACTCTTGATATGGGAAGTATCGTAGCCGGAACCAAATATCGGGGTCAATTTGAGGAACGGTTGAAATCCCTGATACAGGAACTCCAGAAAAATGAGAATATTATAATCTTTCTTGATGAGCTTCATACAATTGTTGGAGCCGGAGGTTCAGAAGGCTCTCTTGATGCTTCAAACATTTTTAAACCAGCACTTGCCCGGGGAGAATTGCAGTGTATCGGTGCGACCACATTGGATGAATAT
>JADFYW010000194.1 GCA_015232855.1 Fibrobacteria bacterium | reverse complement strand
TGTTAAAGAGCCCATGGTGTCTTTGATTGCTGATTCACAAGGAAAAAAACTAAAATCTGGCTATAATAATCAATTTAATCATATAATAAAGCATCTATTATTCACCTGTTTCCATAAGTCAAAGGGGAATTAAACATTTATGACAAACGTGAAGTCACCGGAAGAAGCTCTCGACAAAATCAGAGCTATTTACCATAAAAAACCACTAAGTGGACCAGAAGAAGTTGCACCTTTACAAGAACTTGCTGTTCAGTTTGATTTAAAATCTGTAATGGAGTGGCTTTCGGGGGTAGAAGAATATTTGGACCATAATTTTGAAACGGCCCTTAATCATTTTGATACGACTATTGAAATGGATCCCAAACTTGAATTTCCCTGGAACGGCAAGGCAAATATTCTTGCAAGCGATGAGGAATATGAAGCAGCGATTGAAGCGTACTCAAAAGCTATCAATCTGTATCCCGCATATGCCTTTTCCTGGAACGGACTGGGAAATGTTCATAATTATGTTGGCGATTTTGAAAAAGCAATGGAATGTTATGACAAGGCTGTTGAGATCAACCCCAATTTTTCTTATCCCTGGAACGGTAAAGGTAACGTTTATCGCAGTATGCATAAGTATAAAGAATCCATCCAGGCATTCGATAAGGCTATTGCCATTGATAAAGATGATTTATATCCAAGAAACGGCAAAGCAAATGTATTACGGATTTTAAAAGAAACAGAAAAGGCATTAGAAACATACAAAGCTACAATTGCAGTCAATCCCGATGATCCTTACACCTGGACAGGTATGGCAAATGTACAACGAATATTGGGTGACCATGAAGGAGCTCTGGATGCCTATGAAAAAGCAATTAAACTCAATCCCGATGATAGATACCCCTGGAACGGTAAAGCAAGAATACATGAAGTAATGGGCCAGTCAGAAGAAGCATTACAAGCGTATCAAAAAGCAGCCGATATAAAACCGGATGATCCGATGTCCTGGAAAGGAATGGGAACTCTTCTTAAAAAGCTTGGGAGATATATGGATGCACTGGATGCATTGGAGCGATGCGATAAGATAAGCCCTGATGACCCCTATACGCTTTATGAGAGAGGTAGCATTTACCGTAAAATGGGTAAAACAGACGATGCGCTCAACTGCTATGAAAAAGCGCTGACCCTGAACATAAAAGCTGAAGAAAACTAGTGTTTTTCAACATTATGTAGATCTCATTTAAGATCAAATAATTCTATGTTGCACTCTGCCATAAGTGTATATTACAGCCGTAAAAACTGTTTAAGCATAAATTTTACGGAGAACTAACTGCCCCCCAAATCAAATTTATTTTTTGATTGCAACGGCATATAAAAGTAATGTACAATTAAGAAAAAACCTTACGTATTATGAAATCACACATTGTTCAATGCCTTGCTTGTGGCAAAATAAAACTCCCGGATGCCACCTGGGTTCATAAAGATATTGATTCTCTGAATGAAGAAATAAGTCATACTTATTGTAAAGATTGTATTCAAAGTCTTCAGGCAACCTTCTTCGCTGCCCGGAGTTTTCAAAAGTGGACTTTTGAAAAGCAGATATCTTATCTGGAAAACGAGCTCGATCAGCGAAAAGAAAAACATGATAAATTATCTCTTAAGGTATTTTTAGATGAATTCTTCTGTATCAGTAGTGAAGATTTCCCCAGATATTATGAGGCTCTTCAACATAAATTGGCTCAGGCCATCTGCCCCAAATGTAAAAATGAAATTTTACCTGGCGAGGACAACAGTTCCTTAGGTGAACGTATATTTCATAATCACTGTTACAAAAAATTATCTGGTAAAATTGATATTATCCTTGAAAATGAGTGGGATCTCAGTGATAAACTCAATGCCTATTTTGACCTTTTAAAAATAGACAAAGAACTCAGAGGCATTGTTCACAGAGCAATTAAACAACGCAGAAAATCGTTCAGAGCCACAGCAATTAATTAGTTTCTGTTTAAAACTAACCCTTTTCACCGCAAAGGCGCAAAGAACGCGAAGGTTTCGCAAAGGTACTTATAATTAAATAAAATGATATCCTATTATTTTATATGATGTTATGATTTTTATCATTCCCTTCTTCTTTGCGAAAACGCCCCTCACGACGAGGGAAGTGCCACTGAAAGCAGGATGCTGGTAAAGTGGCCTCTGCGTCTTTGCGTTGAATTTTGTGTGTTTTGAACACAAACTAATTAGTTTTTTCAATATTCAAAAAATATTTTTCTTCAGCTCTGCCATAGCAAGGCCCCGGTGACTTAATTTAGATTTAAGCTTATCATCAAGTTCCCCAAAACTCTCCTGATATCCACTCGGAATAAAAATCGGATCATAACCAAATCCATGGTCTCCCTTTTCTTCCAGTCCTATAGAACCTTCACAGATACCACGAAAGACCAGAATTTCCTGACCAGGAAATTTACAGGCAACCACACACACAAACCGGGCTTTTCTATTTCCCGAATCTCTAAGAGCATTTAATAATTTATCCCGATTAGCCTGATCACTGGCTCCTTCTCCCGCATACCTCGCAGAATAAAGGCCCGGTTCTCCATTCAGTGCATCGACTTCCAGACCACTGTCATCTGCAAAGACGGGGTGTTCAACCGTATCACAAACGGCCTCAACTTTAATCCGGGCATTTTCTTCAAAATTTATTCCATCTTCTACAATATCCCCAGCAAACCCAATATCTTTAAGCGTTAAAACCGTAATATTCTGCTCAGCAAGAAGTTCTTGCATTTCCAGTGCTTTACCGTTGTTACCGGTAGCAAATACCCACCGATTTAGTTTGTTCATAACTTAATACCCGATTATTGGTTTTTGAAACTGAATGCAATAATTAGAAATTATGCATGATATTTATTTCATCATACATAAGTTCTATTTACCGCTAACCGCATGCTTTTTTTAAAATGCGTCGCACATTATCATTTCGTCCTCTACCCCCAGGTCGTGGAGCATATTGATAACGGCATTCAACATCATTGGGGGGCCGCACATATAGTATTCAATTTCTTCAGGCTCTGGATGGTCCTTGAGATACTGGTCATAAAGTACCTGGTGGATAAAGCCTGTAGGACCGGTCCAGTTGTCTTCAGGTTGCGGTTCTGACATCGCAACATTGTAGTTGAAATTATCAAATTCTTTTATGATTGAACTATAATCTTCTTCATAAAAATTTTCACGTAATGAACGAGCTCCATACCAGAACGAAACCTTCCGATTTGTTTTCTGAGTATGAAAGAGGTCAAAAATATGGGATCTCATTGGAGCCATACCGGCGCCACCGCCCACAAAGCACATTTCCCTATCAGTCTTCTTCTGGAAGAACTCTCCATAGGGACCCGATACCACAACGCTGTCACCTGGTTTGAGATTAAAAATATAAGATGATGAGATACCCGGAGGAAAATTAGTGCGAGGCGGAGGAGTTGCAATACGTACATTAAGCATTACAATATTACCCTCTGCCGGGTGATTGGCCATTGAATAAGCTCTGTAAATAGGTTCATCATTCTTGGCATTCATATCCCATAGTTTAAAATGATCCCAGTCGGAACGGTATTCATCCGCCACATCAAAGTCCTTAAAACTCAGCGAATATTTCGGAATATCAATCTGGATATAACCACCCGCCTGGAAGTCCAGGTTCTGACCAGGTTCAAGCTCAAGTACCAGTTCTTTAATAAAAGTAGCCACGTTATCATTTGAACGGACCTTACAATTAAACTTTTGAATATTAAAGATTTCTTCAGGAATCTTAATTTTCATATCTTCGCGCATCTTTACCTGGCATGCAAGACGCCAACCATCCTTGGCTTTTTTGCGATTTATGTGGGCTTTCTCTGTTTCAAGAATTTCCCCGCCACCATCAAGTACCTGACATTTACACATAGCGCAGGTACCGCCTCCACCACAGGCAGAAGGCAGAAATATTTTCTGGCTTGATAATGCATTCAATAAAGTACCGCCAGCTGGAACATCAACCGGTTTTTCTTCATCACCATTAATAATAATTTTACAGTCACCCTGTTTAACCAGTTTTTTTGCGGCAATATTTAAAAGAAATACCAGTATTAAGATATTCCCCGTAAATACACCTACACTCAGTGCTATAAATCCAAAATCCATAGTATTTTCCTGTCTCTAAATAAATCCGTTAAAGTGTAATACCCGCAAAACACATGAAACCCATGGCCATGAGACCGGTCACGATAAACGTGATACCTAAACCCTTAAGCGCAGGAGGAATATTTGAGTATTTTAATTTTTGCCTGATAGCAGCTAGCGCAATAATCGCCAAGGCCCAGCCAATGCCAGAACCAACCGCAAAAGCCGTACTTTCACCCAGAGAATAATCTCTTTTAACCATAAACAGGGATACACCCAAAATAGCGCAATTCACTGCAATCAAAGGCAGATAAATACCTAAAGCATTATAAAGAGGCTGGCTGAACTTGTCTATGATCATTTCTACTAACTGGACGAAGGCCGCAATAACTGCAATAAATGAAACAAACTGCAAGAAGCTAAGATCAATATCAGGAAGACCAGCCCAAGCCAAAGCTCCATTTGCCAGGAAATAATAATTAATGAGCCAATTTAATGGGGCTGTACAGATAAGTACAAATATTACAGCTATTCCAAGACCCGTTGCAGTTTTAACTTTTTGAGAAACGGCGAGAAAAGAACACATTCCCAAAAATAATGAAAGAAGGATATTCTCAACGAATATGGCTTTAATAATAATGTTTACATATTCCATAATTTACTCTTCCTCAACTAATTTTTTAGAAAGGTGACGTTGCACCCAAATAAATATGCCGACCAGAAAAAAGGCCGCTGGCGCCAGTACCATAAGTCCATTGTTTTTATATCCCAAATCATACATCGCCTGGGGTATGATCTGAATATCCATTAACGTTCCAAAGCCAAATAATTCTCTAAAAAAGCCAACAACAACAAGGATAAATCCATAGCCAAGGCCATTACCCAAACCATCCAAGATTGACTTCCAGGGACCATTGGCAAGAGCGAATGCCTCAGCACGACCCAGTACGATACAGTTTGTAATTATGAGCCCGACAAACACACTCAATAATTTACTTTGGTCCCACATAAAGGCCTTGAGCACCTGGTCAGTAACAATAACCAACGAAGCAACAATGGAAAGCTCCACGATTATCCTTATCTTGCTTGGGATGTAATTGCGTAGTAGAGATATGAACAAATTGGAGAACACCAATACAAATACCAAAGCACCGGTCATCACCAAAGCCGGTATCAGTTTTGTAGTAACAGCCAATGCTGAACATATACCCAGAACTTGTAAGGTAATTGGATTATTATCCCAAAGCGGATCTGTAATTAACTTTTTCTGCTTTTTACCGAACAAAAGCTCTCTTTCTTTTGTTTCATCACCCATTATTTCCAGCCTCCATCTTCTCAATATCCTTGTTTAATTCTTCTGTCGGTTTTTCAATGATTGGTATGGCCGGCTCAGGAGCAGTGGACTGTGACCACATCGTCTTCAGAACAGGTTGATAGGTCTTCAATCCAGATTTTACAAAACCGCTTACAAACCTACAAGTCATGGTTGCTCCGCTGATACCATCAACCGCATTTTTAAGATCGACTCCCGACATATCCGAGGCTTTTCCTTTAGCGACAGTAATGGATACAAGTTTTCCATCACTGTTCAAAATATCTTTGCCTATAAAGGTATTGGTAAAAGAGGGTTTAACAATTTCAGCTCCTAAACCAGCAGTTTCCATCTGCTCATAAAAAGTAATGCCATTGACAGTGCGCCCATCCTTCTCTAAAGCAAGGTAACCTTTTATCATATCCCAGAGCCCCATTCCCTGAATTGGGATGGCAATAGCGCCATTATCAGTCCTTTGATAGAGCCCCAGGTATTGATCATCTCCGGCAATTTCAACAATGGTCTTTCCGCTCATTTCCTGGCCAGTTTTCGAGACGACCTTTTCGGTTATCTTTTCCTTATAAACTTTTTCCACATCATCGGAAGACATTTTACCTGAAGCATCACAAAGCGAAAGAGACATCAAAATGTTCTTTTTCTTTTCTATGGCCATGTTGCGCTCTTGATAAGGTTTGAGCGAACTGGCACAAATAGCAAGTAACACACTGCAGACAATGCACACCGCCATGGCGAATATGAATGTATAACTATCACTGCGCACGTTTCAGCCTCCTTTTTATATTTGACTGTACCACATAATAATCGATAAGTGGAGCAAAAATATTCATAAATAAAATTGCGAGCATAACGCCCTCGGGATAAGCCGGGTTAAGTGCTCTAATGATAATAGCAAGAGCGCCTGCTAAAAATCCGTATATATATTTACCTACATTAGTGCCTGCGGCCGATACCGGGTCAGTTATCATAAAAACTGCGCCAAAGGCAAATCCACCCATAGCCAGGTGATAATAAAAAGGCAATCCCATAAGACCAGAAGACTCAGGACCGGCAAAAGCCTGGACCAGCATGGCCATTAACGCTCCGCCTACGACCATAGAAACCATAATCCGCCATGAAGCAACACCCGTAATTAATAATACTGCAGCGCCCAACAAGCAGGCAATAACTGAAGTTTCACCAAAAGATCCACTTACCGTACCAATAATTAATGATTTTAAAGTAATACCTGCGTTCGTCAACACTTCAACAACGCCTTCGGCTTTACCACCGTAGGCAACTCCAAGAGGTGTTGCGCCAGTAAATCCATCTATTAGTTTATCCTTGACCATGTCTACATTTACCCAGACTTTGTCTCCCGACATTTGCGCAGGATACGCAAAAAACAAAAAAGCCCTGGTTGTCAGCGCTGGGTTAACGATATTCATACCGGTACCGCCAAACACTTCTTTACCTAAAACCACACCAAAACTCACACCAATGGCCACCTGCCAGAGAGGAGTAGTCGGAGGAAGAATAAGGGGGATTAGCAAACCCGTTACAAAAAAGCCTTCATTGATATCGTGTTCTCTTATAATAGAGAAGAGTACTTCCCAGAATCCCCCTACTGCGTAAGAAACAATTAAAAGAGGCAAAAACACTACCAGGCCTTCCCACATACACAGGGCAAAATCCGGAGTTATACCAAGAGCAGTACACTTCTGTAAACCCGTATTGTATATTCCAAAAAATACACAAGGGAAAAGTGAAAGTACCACAATAGTCATCATCCGTTTAAGGCTGACATTATCCCTTATATGGGGCCCCTGGGTGGTACGGTTGTTTGGGGATCGGAAAAGAGTATCACCCGCCTCAATCAAAGGCCGAAAGCGGTAAAGAGGACCACCTTTCTTTGATTTCTCTTCTAAATCGTCTAAAAATTTATGAATGCTCATAAAGCATTAACTCTCTTTTTCTAAAAGTTCCAGACCCTGTTTA
>JADFYW010000193.1 GCA_015232855.1 Fibrobacteria bacterium | reverse complement strand
AAGCCAAGGCTTTGAGTCTTATTATACAGGTTTGTTTCAAGAACGATGGCCTGATTTACGTCAAGCTCTTCTTAGGGCTGAACCTCACTATACAGAAATTAAGTATAAAGAATGCAGGCCCTATTATTTGGATACCGCATCAGTCAAGGCAGCCTTAATGCTTGATATAGCTGAAGGTGATGACATACTGGACTTATGCTCCGCTCCTGGTGGAAAATCTCTCGTACTGGCCGGGCGAATGGAGGGGGGAGGAATACTTGTGGCTAATGAATATTCGCCCTCGAGAAGGCAACGTCTTAAAAAGGTGCTCTCAGAGAGTTTGCCAGAATCTAAGTTCGGCCTTATCACCATTACCGGTAGAAATGCCCGAAAATCATGCCGATGGAGAGAAACAGCAGATGGAAAATTTGATAAAATCCTTCTTGATGTTCCTTGTTCTTCTGAACAGCATGTCTTAAAGTCACCTGCCTATCTTCAAAAATGGTCGCCTTCACGTATTACCCGATTAAAAAAACAACAGTATGCTTTTCTCCTTACCGCAATGTTTGCTTTGCGGCCGGGAGGAACACTTCTCTATTGCACCTGTGCTCTTTCTCCAAACGAAAATGAGGCTGTTATGCAAAAATTCTTAAAAAAGAATGAAGACTTTTTTGAAATAGAAACTAATCCTGGCACAGGGGAGCAGAGGAAGCATGGTTGGCAAATTTTACCGGATAAAACAAAAGGGATGGGGCCAATATATTTCTGCAAATTGGGACGAAAAAATCAGGAATTGAAAAGATGAGTTGAACTTTCAATAAGGAGTAATGAACGAAATGAACAATTTTTCTGATTACCTTTTACCAAATTGATTACTAATTTAGGATCTGAAAATTGAATAAAGGAAAGTAATGACTTTTCAAAAAATAATTGATAAATGTAGAGCTCTTAGTGTGTTTGAAGAACGAACCGCACAAGATAACTTTGCAGAGTTTGTCTTTCTGGTGAAGGATCAGGATGAATGGAATACCCTCTTTCAAGAAATTTTTGGCTCCGCTGTAAAACCGGCTGGTACTCGGCCCAGTCCAGAAGATCTTGAGGCTGCTAAAGATTTTGGAGGAATATATCCGGACCAGACCTTATTTAAACAGGAATATGAAGAATTTTCTGTTTTAGCAATGATTTGGCCATGGCAGGATTGTGCGCATAGTACAGTGAAACTTGGGATTATTAAAAAACCACTATAATATGCTTGCACAAGTTCAGTATAAGATTTATTAAATTATAGAGGATTCACCCATAAATCGGTGATCCTAGATTAGAAGTATCGGAGGAAATATGGGCATCAAATTATTTGTTGGAAATTTACCCTGGGACGTTGAAGAACCAGAAGTAGAACAATTATTTAAAAAATATGGTGAAGTACAGACCGTAAAACTGATAGTAGACAGAGAGACCGGTCGTTGTCAGGGAAATAGTTATCTTGAAATGGAAAATGGTGAATTAGCTATTCAGGAGTTAAATAATTCCAGCTATAAGGGGCGAAGACTCAGAGTTAATCGCGCAAGAGAACGTGACGGAAGATAAGGGAAATTATGAGCGAAACTAAAACAGAAAAAGATTCAGCAACTACACTTTGTCCTTGTGGTACAGGGAAGGCTTATGCAGATTGTTGTGAACCTATTATAACAGGGACCATCATAGCAGAAACCGCAGAGGCCATGATGAGATCCCGGTATTCCGCCTATGTAAAAGGTGAGATTCAGCACATCATAAATACAATCCATTCCAGCAAAAAAACTGATTATGACGAAAAGGGGATTCGAAAATGGTCAGAGGGATCTGTTTGGGTAAGCTTGGAAATTGTCAATTGCCAGGAAGGGACGTCTTCTGACGACTCAGGTACTGTTGAGTTTATAGCTCATTATCGCTCCAAAGGTTTAATGCAAAAGCACCATGAGTTGGCAACCTTCAAAAAAGAAGGTGAAAAATGGACTTTTTTTGAAGGAGAGGGTGTTTCTCCCGAACAGTACAAACGTCCGGAGCCAAAAACAGGACGAAATGAACCTTGTCCTTGTGGAAGCAGTAAAAAATTTAAAAAATGCTGCGGAAAACCAGGCTAAAAACATAATACAATAAGATAGCGTTTTTTTTGGAGGATTCTGATGAGGGTTCTTTGGTTATCTTATTTGGTGTTATTTGTTTTCGGTATGCCGCTATATGCCCAGTATTATAACAGTGTTCAGCACATTGTAGGTGAAAGAGCGGCCGGTATGGGTGGGGCATATAGTGCCCTGGGTGATAATAGCACTGCTCTTTGGTATAATCCTGCTGGTCTGGCCGGTATAAAAAATCCCAGTTTAAACATTTCTCTCAACAGTTATAGTTATCTAACCACAGAAATTAAGGGTTATATGGAAATGATGAACTGGATGGGGGATACCCATGAAATTGATTTGAAAGAATCTGATTTTTCTATTGTCGGTACCAGTTTGATATATGGAAAACGGCTTGGAAAAAATACAGGTTTGGCATTTGGTTTGTTTGCACCTTTTCAAGAAAATATAGTTGCTTCTATTTCTGATAGTGTAACCAGTCCGATATATGTGGACCCTGACAATGGAAGCCAAAGTCAGTATGATTATATGCTCAAAAAATCAATAACCAAGAGTTCAAAATACTATTTGGGTATGGCGGGTATTGGTCACGATATAGGCTTTATGCATATCGGCTTTTCTATTGGGTTTGGAAATTATTCTGAAGTGATAACCGGAGGTGATTTTGTATATCGGGAACATGTAATAACAAAAGCAAAAGTAGTGAAGTTCTCTTATGCTGAAAACAGTAAATCGATATATACGGCTATGGCTAAAGTTGGGGGCCGATTTTTTATTGGGGATAATCAGGTGATTGGTCTGCAGGTAAAAACTCCTGATGTGAGTATTTCCGGAAGTAAACAACAAAATTTGAGTGAAGAAGAATCTTCTGTTGTGGTTGAAGAAGACCTGGAGGCATTTACCTTCTTATTTCCTTCTCAATTGGCATTGGGGTATGGATATATGTTACCCGGAATGTTAGGAATCGATATTGATTTATTGTGGTCATCTACTTCTTCTTTTCATGCGGTATCTGCTTTGAATTTTCGGGGTGGCATTGAATATTTTTTAAATAAAAAAATAACTTTGCGGGCAGGTGGCTTTACAGACTTTTCTCAATCGGAAATAATCAGAGAGAATGGGTTTAATGAGAGTAGTATTGATTATTATGGCGGGACTTTCAGTCTTTCTTTTGCAAAAGATTTTTCTATTGTAAAAGATAATGTAACCCAGGAAAAACACCTTTGGTCAACCTTTGGTCTCAGTTATCGTATGGGGAGAGGTGATGTTGAAATATACAAATTGGATAAAATGTCTACCGAAGTTCCACCTGTGAAATCACAGACCGTGCACCATGTAAGTGTCTTTATTGCAGAATCACTGGCTTTTTAATTTTCGTCATTAGTGATGTCCTGCACACCGTAGATCTGAAAATTATCTTTTCCCAGTTTCTTCGCATGATACATTGCAGTGCTTGCTTTTCGGAGGAGCGTATCTGCATCGTCACCTTCGTAATAGGGTGATATCCCGATACTGGCCGTGACGCTGATGTCATGGCCGGGCTTAATTTTAATAGGACGTGACAACGCATATCGCAGTTTCTCCGCAACCAGACGGGTGAACTGATTATCATTGGTGTTTTCAAGGAGTATGATAAATTCATTGCCAGATAACCGGGCCACGGTATCGCTTTCCCGCAAAGAATCTTTGAGACGCTCAGATATTCCCCGTAAAACCATATCGCCTACTTCATGCCCCAGAGTCTCATTAATGGTTTTGAAGTTATCTAAATCAATAAATAAGATAGACAGGGGCCATTTGGTCCGTCGTGCTTTTGAAAGAGAGTGGTTCAGGCGATCAAAAAATAGTGTTCTGTTCGGCAGGTTGGTTAAAGTGTCATGGGTGGCCAGGTGTTGAATCTTTTGGTCAGCACTTTTCCTGTCAGTAATGTCAAATATTGCTCCGTCAATCCACAGAATGTCGTTTTTTTCATTATAGATACCCTGACCTTTTTCATAGACCCAGTGGATGTTACTGTCGATATCAAGAATCCGGTATTCAAGGATAAAAGGCTTTTTGTGCTTAATACTTTCGGTTATTGCTTTTGTTACAATATCTCTGTCATCGGGATGTATTATATCCGTCAGGGTCTTCGATTTATCCTGGATAAACGTTGAATCAGCATATCCTGCTATTGATTTGATTGTTTCGCTTATATAAAGTACCGAACGGGAATTATTATATTCACAGCGATAGACAATGCCGGGAATATTTGAAACCAGTATTCTGAATTGCTTTTCACTATTGCGGATGGTTGATTCTGAGCGTTGTCTCAGACTATGAAGTTCTTCAATCAGTTCTTTCTTCGTCTTTTCTTTGTCGCTTTTCATTGACTTTCCTTTTGCAGCTCATGGCAATTTATATATGCACCGTATTTTAAATATAAGTACCTTCAGCAATTAGTAAACAATACCTAATTGCTTTCTTATAAAAAAATGAATTGCTTTTAGTTATTAGAGCTTTTTGTGCCTATCCGCAGAGTTGGTGCTTTTAGGCTGATAGTAAAAAGAGCACCTGGGCTACCGTAATCATAGGAGAGGTCTCCGCCTAACTCCTGGGCAATTTTGTGAGAGATAGCAAGTCCCAGTCCGGTACCTTTAACTGAAGTTGTAAAAAATGGAGTAAAAAGTTTATCCAGGTCATGTTGAGGAATTCCAGGACCATTGTCTCTTACACTTATTTCTACCGACGCATCTTTTTTGATAATAGAAACTAAAATTGGTTCATCATTATCTGGTTGTTGAAATTTACGTGCATTTTGTATGAGGTTTAGCATGATTTGAGCCAGGCCGTCTCTATCTGTTGTAATTTCAAGAGATGATAGACTCGTTTGTAATACAACTTGATGTAATTGCTGAATGGCATTTTGTGCATCCACAAATCGTTCGGTGAAATCTATTAAATCAAATTTGGCTGGCTTAATGATAAACGGTCTGGAAAATTGCAGGAACCGGGAAACAACTTCATTCAGCCTTATTGAATCTTTCAGAATGATATCAACAAATTTTTCATTATAAGATTCACTCTCTTTCAATATCTGTGCGGCCCCATATATACCTTCAAGAGGATTCTTAATCTCATGAGCCATAGTTGCGGACATCATACCGACTTTACTGAGATGTTCTTGTTCGGATTGACTTTTAATAAGTTGCAGTTGATGGGAATAATTGCCAAGCATTTCGGTAAGACTACTTAACAGGTTGGTTACCACTTTCCATGATTCTGGACGAAAAGTCTTCTCAGTAAAAAGCAGGAGTCCTATCATTTCGTTGTGGGCATGGACGGGCAACAAAATATCTGCATTTAAACGATTAAGTTGGCGCAAGGCCATTAATTGACGGTTTTTGAAATGTTCAGGGATGGTACCCAGGCGGAGGTTTTCGAGAATATGTTTTTTGGAGAGAATTTCCCGGTAGTTCCGGTAAAGAAAATAGTCTGACTGGATTTTGTTGGAAAGAGCTTCGCCCACTACTTTAAAACGGGAGGGGTCAAACTTATTGCTTTTGTAGTCAAAAATAATCGCTGAACCTTTATCATATCCATATTCATTTTCCATATGCTGTAATACCGTTTCAAACATTTTCTCACTGGTATCCAGGCGGCTCAATTTGTGTGAGAGGGTGGTGTAGAGTTTCCGATATGAAAAACGGACGGGGAAAAACCGCTTCCTGAGCGATTTAGCAAAGTAGAGATATAAGGGGGTGAGAAAGAAAAGTAAGAGAGAAAAAATGCTAATAAGAAGAATGTTATCTGATGGGAAGTGCAATACTTTAACTACCCAGATACTGGTATAATAAATTGCTGCGACCAAAATAAACAGGAAGAAAAAATAAGTAAGGCGAAGAAGAAATGATTTTACGGTTTCGGTACCACCAATAATATTAAAACGGTAAATGGCCCAGTAGAGAGTACCGCCAAAAACGATAGGGGAGAGGTCTGCCAGTGGATACAAATGTATGCCCTGGACACTGAGAAACTCCAGGCTACCAAGACTGAATCCAAGGAGAGAACCCCAGAAAACCCATTGCATCTGGAGCCGGAGTTGAGGGATCTTTTTGTAATACCATGGATTAAGAACGAGGAACCCTGCAATCATAAAAAAGAAATAGGTGGCCATGTAGAGGTAATACAAGGGTGTTGGATTTCTGAAATACCCATAGTATGTTGCTGTTTCACCTGTGGCTAATAACCCGTTTATTTCTAATATCACAAAGATGATTGATGAGAGGTATGCCAGAAAGGAAGTAAAGAGGAGAAACCCGCGGTCGCGAAAAGAAATCCTGCAAGCCATCCGGAAAAATGTGGAGAAAATGAATGTGACCCCTGCAAAAGAAAGGCTTGACCAGAAATAAATATCTGCGTCGATAGGGAAGGCAAGGGTAAGGTTCTTTACCAGCTTCCCGGTCTGCCACAAAACCACACTCAATGATAAAAACGCAAAGTTTAGTCCACCTCTGCTCCTAAACTTAAAAAGCAATAAAGTGAATAAAAACAGTGAGGTAATTATTGAGAGAAAAGAAAAAAACAGCTGGGGGTGACTGGTGAGTATTAAACTCATTTTTAATTACCGGCTATTGCGGCCTTTATTTCATTGATGGTCTTATTACGCAGTTTCTCTCTTGCTTTTTCAAAGGCTTTTAAACCTGCCTGCTTGAAATCAAGTTGCCCGCCTTTTATATCAGTTGCGGAGGTTTTAAATATTTCTTTGTTTTCTTTGGAGTTTTTTATGGAAACGTTGTAATCAACATAAGAAAAAAACAGACCATAGGCTGAATTACCCTGCCTGGATTTTGCCTTAATTGCAATGTGCATATCCGCGTCATTTTTTTTGTCTACAAATACATATCCAAAGCGTGCCAACTCTTCTTTTAGCACCGGTTCGAGCATCAAAGGAGACAATGGTTTCCCCAGGTTTGTTTCAATGGACGTGATGTATGCACTCAAACTACGGATAGAAATAGAAAACTGGAGTGATGGTGATTTCAGTTTTTTCATAAACTGTTTTTGTAAGATAGATAAGCTGTCTTTACCCCAGATGGATTCAAGGCTGGGAGTAGCAGTTATTTTAAATGTTTTATCCGGAGATGTAAATTGGGTAACCGTGGTCCGGGCTTTACCTGAATTATCGGTGCGGGTGAGAGGTATCAGTTTTCCCTCTCCATGGGTGAAGGAAAAAATAACGGGAAATATTTTCAGCTGAACCGGTTTGGTTGGCTCCAGACCAGAGGTCAGGGTAACCTCAAGAGGTTCTGGTAGTGCCTTACCTGCAGGAACACTATAATCTTTTTGCCTGGTTTCAAACTTAATTGCAGAAAGAATTGTTTGCAGCTGTGACTGTAATTCTGCAGTCATAATAAATATACTGTCGTTCCTGTCTTTGGCTGAGGG
>JADFYW010000192.1 GCA_015232855.1 Fibrobacteria bacterium | reverse complement strand
ATTTCCTTGCGACTATAAAATCTTTATGTTTAGAGAGCACTATCTGGAGGTAAAATCTGATGGTAGAAGAAGTAAAACAAACTGATGAACAACTGGTTCAGGATACAGGACGTTCTCAATTTTCAGATTTATGGAAAAAAGAAGACTACTGGGCTATTTGGTTAGGGGGAATCTTGCTCCTTATCGGCCTGATTGTTTTTTTACCACAAGGCACTTCGGACATAAATAAACAAATTTTAGAAGCTAACACTGTTCTTGAGACTGAAGCCGCAAAGGCTCCCTTTAAAACGGTAGCCTGGTATCAGGCAGTAGATACGAAAGCAAAATTAAAAGCGTCAAACTCTTCAATTGGGAAAAAACTGAAAGTATTAACTTCCCAGCCCGGTAAATGGACTGTAAATCCGTTTGAGGCATTAATACTGGGGGAAGATAGAAGTGCCGTCAAAAATGCCAAAGCCACTAAGAAATTCAATGATATTAACCATGAGTGCCAGATAGCATTACAATTGGCCTTACAAGCGCAAACTGCCGCTGGTGCTGTAGATTTCCAAAATATGAGTTTGAATAAATCAGCAGAGGATGCAATTGATAACTGGAGACGTACCTCGGCAAATGCTTCTAAAGCAAAGAAAAATACAAAGATAAAAGCCTATAATTTACTGCCTTCTCTCTTTTTATTAATGGGAATACTGGCTTTATTTTTTGGGGTTGGTCTTAAAGTTATGGGCGGGGCCTTTTGGAAATTTATACCTGGATTTTGTTTTGTGTTTGCGATTGCTGTTGTCGCTTATATGGCCTCTAATAACCAAACGATGAAGCAATACGGAATAGGTTATGCGGCCTGGGCAATTTTGTTTGGACTTATTATCAGTAACACTATTGGGACTCCCAAATGGGTAATGAGCGCTGTACAAACCGAATATTATATTAAAACGGGTCTCGTTCTTCTGGGAGCAGAAATCTTGTTTGGTAAAATTCTTTCCATTGGAATTCCCGGGATTTTTGTTGCCTGGATAGTTACTCCTATAGTGCTGTTAACAACCTTTTGGTTTGGACAGAAAGTTCTAAAAATCCCATCGAAAACTTTAAACATGACCATCTCAGCTGATATGTCTGTATGCGGGGTGTCAGCAGCTATTGCTACTGCTGCTGCTTGTCGTGCCAAAAAAGAGGAACTTACTCTGGCGGTAGGGCTCTCTCTGGTATTCACGTCTATTATGATGATTGTCATGCCGGCTGTAATAAAAGCCACGGGTATGCCTTTTATTTTAGGCGGTGCCTGGATGGGAGGCACCATTGATGCTACCGGAGCCGTAGCAGCTGCAGGAGCTTTTTTAAGTGAAAAAGCCTTGTATGTGGCTGCAACTATTAAAATGATTCAAAATGTGTTAATCGGAATTATTGCCTTTTTTGTAGCTCTTTATTGGGTTGCAAAGGTAGACCGCGAAAAAGGCAAAAAACTTTCCTATATGGAAATATGGCATCGTTTTCCAAAGTTCGTACTGGGTTTTATCACTGCTTCTATACTCTTTTCTTTACTTTATGAGTATCTGGGGAAAGACATGGCCTATGTAGTTATTGACCACGGGGTTATTCGGGGACTCACCAAAAATTTCAGAGGATGGTTTTTTTGCCTGGCCTTTGTAAGCATTGGCCTCGCCACTGACTTCAGGCAGCTCAAAGGATATTTCAAAGGAGGAAAACCTCTTATATTATACATCTGTGGCCAGAGTTTGAATCTCGCCCTAACCCTCTTAATGGCTTATATCATGTTTTACCTGGTATTTACCGATATAACGGATAAAATATGATGAGTGAGAAACACTGGTTGTTCCGCACAGGAGTGTTTTTAAGCTGTTGTTTTTTTGTGATAGTATTTATTTGGTTTTTAGCTCCAGCTGCAAAAAACTTCTCTTTTTTAAAAGCCCATTTTTTATTTATCGAAGACCGGGGTATTGATGCTAATGCTATGTATTATACCGAGATAGAAGAATTTTCTGAAGCTGAAACAAATATGGTACATTCTTTGGAATACCCTCCAAAAAAATAGTTGTCATATAAACCAATTAATCTTTTTCCTTAGTTTAACCACATTGCCTACAATAATAAGAGCAGGAGGTTCAATACCTTCTTTCTTAACCTTTGATTGGATGTTTTTAATGGTGCCAGTGGCCACTTTCTGGTGTTTGGTGGTTCCGCGTTCGATTAAAGCAATTGGCATGGTGTCTTTATACCCTGCTGCCTGTAATGCCTCCAGAATATTGGGGAGATTTGTAACACCCATCAGGTACACCAGTGTATCTGCTTTGGGAACAGAAAGCTTTTTTGTCTCATTTATAACAGATTGATGGCCTGTGGCCACGGCAAAATTATCTGCATAATCCCGATGTGTCAGGGGGATTCCAGCATAGGCCGTAACACCAAGAATAGAACTGATGCCGGGTATAATTTCAAAGGGGACATCATGCTTTTTCAGGTATTCACATTCTTCTCCACCCCTGCCAAGTACAAAAGGGTCACCGCCTTTTAGTCTGACTACTTTTTTACCGGCTTTGGCAAGCTCTACAAGCTTACGGTTTATTTCTGACTGGGGAACAATATGAAAGCCTGCTTTTTTGCCTACATATAATTTTTCAGTCTTCTTTTTGGCCAACATCAGGATTTCATCATTTGCCAGCTTATCAAAAAGGATGACATCAGCCTCTTTAATTAATCTTTGACCTTTAACCGTGAGGAGTTCCGGATCGCCGGGACCTGCTCCAACAAGATAGACTACGCCGGTTTTTTTACTGGATTTTGCAACCATTTTATTCCTCAATTTTAATTATTACAAGCTTCCTATGAGTACTTCGCCGTCTTAAAAAACAAATTCTAAATTCTAATGGTAAAAAATAAAAAGAATAAATTACGCCTTTTTCAAATATTGGATAAAATAGCATGCGAAAATATCTACCTGTGTATCTGGATGTCACTGACTATAATATTCTCCTCATCGGAGGGGGAGAGGTCGCCTCACAAAAGGTTAAGTCTTTGATACAATTTACTCACAATCTTACGGTACTTGCTCCAACAATCAATGAATTCATAAAAGACCAGGGAGTCAATCTGATTACTGAAGCCTATACTAAAGAACAACTTAGCGGTTTTCATTTGATTTATGCCTGCACTAATAACCGTATTCTCAACCAGGAAATTAAGCAGGATGCTGAACAATTGCATTTACTTGTTAATGTGGTTGATGACCCGGAATTGTGTGACTTTATTACCCCTGCGGTATATACCGATGAAAACTTCTGTATTGCGGTATCTACATTTGGAAAGGCCCCGGGAACCGCAGCAAAAATCCGGAACAGGATAAAGACCCTATTGCCCGTTGAGGAACTCACAGAAATGGTAGCGGCTGGTGAAAAAGAACGCAATAAAAAGAAGTGATTTTTTTGCATAATTGGTTTTTGAAGAAGAAAATCATTATTATATTGCCTGACAGTCAGAATATCGACATAAAATTTTAAATATCTATATTTTTTTTAAAATTCACTTTTCAATAAGGAGAAAAAAATGCCAGTAAAAGTTGATACAGGAAAATGCACCGGTTGTGGCGATTGCGTTGAAGAATGTCCGGTAGAATGCCTCAAAATTGAGAATGATAAATGTGTAACCGATCCAGAAGAATGCACCGATTGTGAAGCATGTGTTGACGTATGCCCAGAAGGCGCGTTAGCAATGGAAGACTGATTAACTTTATCAGATTTTCTGGCTGGTTGTTTTTGCAACCAGCCTTTTTTTTTGGTAAAAATTGAGGATATTTGACTTTTTGTCTCAAAAGTTGGGTTTTATACACATGTCCGATTCCTTATGAATTATTAACTTTGCTGAAGTTTTTAAAATATCTGACAGCAGCCTCAAAGGAGAAATAATCACATGGCAGAAAATAAACGAAAAATGGTTACCATTGATGGTAATGAAGCCGCCGCATATGTGGCACACCAAGTAAATGAAGTATGCGCAATTTATCCTATTACCCCTTCTTCTCCCATGGGAGAATGGGCCGATGAATTTTCGTCAAAGGGCCAAAAGAATATCTGGGGTGCCGTTCCTTCCGTTGTAGAAATGCAATCTGAAGGCGGAGCAGCTGGCGCCGTACATGGTGCTCTTCAATCCGGTGCTCTGACCACCACTTTTACCGCGTCTCAGGGATTATTGCTCATGATTCCTAATATGTATAAAATCGCGGGTGAGCTTACCTCCACGGTTTTTCACGTTTCTGCCCGGACACTGGCAACGCATGCGCTATCCATTTTTGGGGATCATAGTGACGTAATGGGTGTCAGGCAAACGGGCTGGGGCATGATTGCCGCCAACAATGTACAAGAAATTATGGACATGGCTTTAATTACCCAGGCAGCCACCCTTGAATCACGTATTCCTATCATACATTTTTTTGATGGTTTCAGAACATCCCATGAAGTCCAGAAGGTGGAACAATTGACTGTTGAAGATATTCGTGCAATGATTGATGATGAGTTGGTATTTGCCCATCGTGAAAGGGCCCTGTCACCTGACAGACCAAAAATCAGAGGTACTGCTCAAAATCCTGATGTATTTTTCCAGGCCCGTGAAGCTTGTAATCCTTATTTTGAAAAAGCTCCCGCAATATTTCAGAAAGCAATGGATAAGTTTGCGAAAATCACCGGCAGACAGTATCATCTCTTTGACTACGTGGGTGCTCCTGATGCTGAACATGTAATTGCAATCATGGGCTCTGGCGCTGAGACGACAGAAGAATGTGTAAACTATCTTAACAAAAATGGCGAAAAAGTTGGTTTACTCATCGTACGTGTTTTCCGTCCATTCAGTATCAAAGATTTTGTAAAGGCAATTCCAGATTCTGTAAAAACTATTTCAGCTCTTGATCGTACTAAAGAACCCGGTGGAACAGGCGAACCGTTGTATAATGATATCATTACTGCGTTAGTTGAAGAAGGCCGTAGCATTAAGGTATTGGGCGGCCGTTATGGTCTCTCTTCTAAAGAGTTTACTACCGCTATGGTCAAAGGCGTTTACGATAATATGAAAGACGCAGCACCAAAAAATCATTTCACCATTGGTATTAATGATGATGTTTCACATACCAGTCTTGTTTATGATCCTACGTTTGTAACTGAAGATCCTGATGCACACCGGGCAATGTTCTGGGGATTGGGGTCTGACGGTACTGTTGGGGCAAATAAAAATACCATTAAAATTATCGGTGAAGGAACAGACAACTATGTTCAGGGCTATTTTGTATATGACTCCAAAAAAGCTGGCTCTGTCACGGTTTCACACCTTCGCTTTGGTAAAAACCCCATTAAGTCCATTTATCTGGTGAACGCTGCAAACTTTGTTGCATGCCACCAGTTTGTATTTATGGAAAAATACAATGTCCTTAAAGACGCTGTTAAAGGAGCTACCTTCCTGTTGAACGCACCTTATCCTACTGAAGAGGTTTGGGACAAGCTGCCAAAGGTAACCCAGGAAATGATGATTGAAAAAGAAATAAAATTCTATGTGATAGATGCTTATAAAGTTGCCAAAGAAGCCAATATGGGGCAGCGTATTAACACCATCATGCAGACCTGCTATTTTGCTATCTCAGGGATTTTACCTAAAGATGAAGCTATTGCACAAATCAAATATTTCATCAAAAAGACCTATGGTAAAAAAGGTGAGCATATTGTAGAAATGAATTACAAAGCGGTAGATGCTACTCTTGCAAACCTCAATGAAGTGAGTCTGCCTACTGAAGTAACAAGCACTCTGGAAATGCCTCCGGTTGTTTCAACTGAAGCACCTGAGTTTGTACAGAAAGTATTGGCTCCTATCCTTGGTTATACCGGTGATGAGCTCCCTGTTAGTGCAATGCCTGTTGACGGTACGTTCCCTACGGGAACTACCAAATGGGAAAAACGTAATATTGCCCTTGAGATCCCAACCTGGGATGCGGATGTTTGTATTCAATGTGGTAAATGTTCACTCGCCTGCCCAAATCAGGCTATCCGCATGAATATCTATAAAGATAGTGAGTTAAGTGGCGCTCCGGAAACTTTTAAATCTACTGCAGCCAGAGGCAAAGATTATGAAGGGATGTGTTTTACCCTCCAGGTTGCTCCGGAAGATTGTCTGGGATGCGGACAATGTGTAACGGCTTGTCCGAGTAAAAATAAAAAGGAGCCTCAGAAGAAGGCTATAAATATGGCTCCTCAGCTTCCTATTCGCCTGACCGAGCGCGAAAATTACAAATTTTTCTTAAATCTGCCCCTGGTAGACCGCGCGACTTTACGTGTAAATTCAATCAAGGGCTCACAGTTTCTGCCTCCTTTATTTGAACATGCAGGTAACTGTGCAGGTTGTGGCGAAACTCCCTATGTAGGCCTCATGTCCAGGCTTTTTGGGGATCGTGCTATTATTGCCAATGCAACGGGCTGTTCTTCAATCTATGGTGGAAATCTGCCAACCACACCGTATTGTGTAGATGCAAATGGTCGTGGACCAAGCTGGGCTAATTCATTGTTTGAAGATAATGCTGAATTTGGCCTTGGGTTCAGGCTCACGGTTGACCAGCAAAAAGAACATGCTCAGAACCTGCTTCAGGCTTTAAGTGGTAGTCTTGGAGATGAACTGGTAACAGCTATTCTGAAGGCGGATCAAAGTAATGAAGAAGGAATCAATGCACAACGTGAGCGTGTAGTACAATTAAAAACAAAGCTTGAGTCTGATTCGTCAGCGAAGGCAAAAGACCTCATGAGTCTTGCGGATATGCTTGTAAAAAAGAGTGTCTGGATACTTGGTGGTGATGGATGGGCCTATGACATCGGTTATGGCGGACTTGACCATGTACTTGCCTGTGGCAGGGATGTGAATGTGCTTGTACTCGATACGGGTGTATATTCCAATACCGGTGGTCAGTGTTCAAAAGCTACACCGCTTGGTGCTGTTGCTAAATTTGCATTTGGTGGAAAGTCTGCTCCGAAAAAAGATTTCGGTCTTATGGCTATGAGTTATGGAAATGTATATGTGGCTCAGGTGGCTATGGGAGCAAATGATACACAGGTTGTGAAGGCTTTTGTTGAGGCTGAATCATTTCCTGGTCCTTCAATCATTTTTGCTTATTCGCATTGTATTGCTCAGGGCATTAATATGTCTACAGGGTTTAATAATCAGAAAGCTGCGGTGGAAAGTGGATCTTTCCTTCTTTATCGTTATGATCCAAGAATCGCAGAAGAAGGTAACAATCCTCTGCGGCTCGACTGTAAGCCTCCTAAAATGTCTGTTGCTGATTGGGCATATACAGAGACCCGTTTTAAAATGCTCACTAAGAGTAAACCAGAACGGGCCAAACAGCTCATGGAAGATGCCCAGAAGCATGTGGATGGCAACTGGCGCTTTTATCAGCAAATGGCGGATATGCATTACGATGCGCCAGCTGCAGAATAAGCACGCTGTTTAAACGAGTAAAAAAGCCGGGGAATATCTCCGGTTTTTTTTATGTTTTTAAATATGTCTCTTTGCGAATCTTCTGCGTCTCTACGTCAAACTAGTGTTGTTCTGAACAGACTAATTAGTTCGTGTTCAAAAATAAAAAACTCACCGCAAAGGCGCAAAGAACGCAGAGGTTTCGCAAAGGGTAT
>JADFYW010000191.1 GCA_015232855.1 Fibrobacteria bacterium | reverse complement strand
GCGATTTTCCCGTTAAGAACAAAATGATGTAAATTATTCAGAGAGTTTAAATAGATAACCTGTCATAAAAGAGGAAGGACACAAGATGGAACTGAAAAATGCTAAAATATTAATTACCGGTGGCAGCTCGGGGATTGGGAAAGCTACTGCATCTCTATTGGCAGAAACTGGAGCTAAAGTTGCAATCACTGGTCGTGACCCAGGCAAACTGAACAAAGCGGCAGATGAAATGGGTGCGATAGCAATTGATCTGGATCAGAGCCGCTATGATGATATTCCGGAAAAACTACAGACTGCGGTTAGTGAATTGGGGGGACTGGACGTACTTGTAAATAATGCGGGAGTAGGTGTATTTCCGTCTATGGGAGAATTAACAGCGGAAAAATTTGAACAGGTATTTTCCGTTAATGTATTTGGCCTGGCGTTGTTGACCCAGGAAGCGGTCAAAATTTTTAAGGAACAGAATAGCGGCAATATTGTGAACATCGCCTCAACTGCTGCTACAAAGGGATTCCCCACTGGAAGTATTTACGGGGCATCTAAATTTGCTTTACGTGGAATGACGCTGTGTTGGCAGACCGAACTTCGTAAACATAACATCAGGGTTATGCTTATCAACCCCAGTGAGGTTCCCACGGCTTTTGCCCGGGAAGATAGGGCGGAACGGCCCGTTACAGATGGAAAACTTACTTCTGTTGAAATTGCACATGCGATAAAATCTGCTCTGGAAATGGATAATCGGGGTTTTATTCCCGAATTGTCGGTTTGGGCAACGAATCCCTGATTTGTAATACATCAATATAGTGTCGGTGGGTCCCCAGGTAGACTATTTCCGATTTTCAAAAGTCTGTTCCTGTTGAAAAACAGCTTATTTTCCCTTTATTGTTCAAAATGGCAATATTCCTGGCTGGAATTTGGGACATGAATTATGGTATAATATTTCTTTATAGCCTTTTATAAATCATGAGATGAAAAACGCTCGTTTTCATCATTATCAGAAGGAGTATTGGATGAAGTTGCCTGTACATAAAATACCCACTGAATTTGCCGAATCTGTTCCCAGAGGTATGCGGCTTATTTCCAAAGGGCATCATGATTTTCTTTTGATAGAGTCCCTGTTTTGTGCTAATGGCCATAGTTTAATGGATAACAGTGTGAGAATACATGGCGAAGCGTCCATAAAACTAAAAATTAAATCGAAAAAGGAAGAAGGGGTTGTCTTTATCGATGCCTTTTGGGGAAGTTATTCTAAACTGTTCAGTTACATTCCTACGGTTGCAAAGAAAAACCAGTTAATCGATGTACTTTGTCCCCATTGTGAATCTTTATTGATAGAAAATGGGGAATGTACCCAAAAAGGATGTAAATCCGGAAAGAAAATAGTCCTTCATTTACCTGGCGGTAATAATCGAATTCATGTGTGTGCAAAACTAGGGTGTCCCGGACATTTGTTGAAAATATCAGATATGCCTGATGAAATTACAGAATCTGTTTCTGATTTAAATTTTTTTGGTGCGGCAGGGGATGATGAGCTTTTCCAGGGGATTTAATGAATAGGGTTGAAATACATAAAGAGGAGTGTAAAGGATGCCGGCTCTGTGTGGATGCCTGTCCAAAGCATTGTCTTATTCCCGGCTCTGGTATTAATAACATCGGTTATCAATTTATCGAGTTTGAAAGTGAAAGGTGTACGGCCTGCGGTATCTGTTATTATGTCTGTCCCGAACTGGGAGCGATAACCGTGCACAAAAAAGACAAAGGGGAAACCCCATGACAAAGCAACTGGTTAAAGGAAATGAAGCGATTGTATATGGGGCGCTATTAGGTGGTGCTACTCATTTTTTTGGTTATCCTATCACCCCCGCAAGCGAAATAGCCCATGCTGCCGCCCTGTATTTCCCTAAGACCGGCAGAGAGTTTTTACAAGCTGAATCAGAAGTGGCAGCTATAAATATGATATATGGGGCAGCTGGTGCGGGAGGGAGAGCGATGACCGCTTCTTCGGGTCCAGGGGTGTCACTCATGGCCGAAGGTATTTCTTATCTGGCAGGCGCTGAGTTACCCTGTGTCATTGTCGATATTCAAAGGGCGGGGCCCGGTTTGGGAAATATCTGGCCGGAACAGGGAGACTATAACACCGTTGTAAAAAGTGGAGCCCATGGAAATTATCAGAATGTCGTTTTTGCTCCGGCCTCTGCTCAGGAAATGTGTGATTTTACCTATCAGGCTTTTGAAATTGCGGATAAATACCGGGTTGTGGTGTTTATACTTTCTGACGCATACATTGGTCAGATGATGGAGCCTATAGAAATCCCAAATACCCCCCGGGAAGGAGATCGAAAAGACTGGGCACTCTATGCTGATGCAGAGAGCAGAAAAAATCTCATTACTTCAATATTCATGAACCAACAAATCCAGTCTGACCATAACAAAAAACTCCAGAATAAATATCGACTCATTGAACATGAGCTTTTGGCTTATGAGGAAGAGGAGACGGATGAGGCGGATGTGATTTTTGTCGCCTATGGTATTTGCGCCAGAATCTGTTATACCGCTATGGAAGAGTTGAGAACTCTGGGTATAAAAATAGGTATGTTGCGGCCCCAAATGTTATTCCCCTTTCCATCCAGACCTATTCAGCAACTTGCTCAGAAGGTCAAAAAATGTATTGTGGTAGAGCTCAGTGACGGGCAAATGGCTGTAGATGTAAAGCTTGCTGTAAATGGCGCGATACCCGTACTGGAATATAACTGGATGGGAGGGGTTGTTCCAACAGTTAAAGAAATAGTGGAACGTGTCCAACAGGATATGAAGGGAGGCGCTAAATGATAAAACATCAAAAGCCCAGGGCCTTCTTCGATACCTTTGAACGGAAAGGTCCGGGACAAAAAAACACCCATTACTGCCCGGGTTGCGGGCATGGTACTGCCCATAAACTCATAGCAGAGCTCATTGATGAGCTGCATATTCAGGACCGAACCATTTTTTGTTCACCGGTAGGTTGCAGTGTGTTTGCCTACTATTATTTTGATACTGGAAATATTCAATGTTCCCATGGGCGTGCACCAGCGGTTGCGACTGGTATCCGACGTACCCATAAAGATTCTATCCTAATTTCTTATCAAGGTGATGGTGATTTGGCAGGAATCGGTACGGCTGAGATTATACATGCAGCGAACAGAGGAGAGAACCTGACTGTATTCTTTATCAATAATGCCATTTATGGAATGACGGGCGGACAATTGGCTCCCACCACTCTTATTGGTCAATCTACTCTGACTTCACCGGGAGGACGGGTCCAGTCCAGAGACGGTAGTCCCATCGGTATGGCAGAAATTATGGATGCTATAAAAACGCCGGTGTTTATAGAACGGGTGTCACTGGCTACTCCTGGTAAGGTTATGCGGGCCAGGAAGGTATTTAAAAAAGCACTCTTAAATCAAGTTCAAAAAAGGGGGTTTTCTTTTGTAGAAGTGCTCTCTCCCTGTCCGGTTAATTGGAAACTAACTCCAAGTAGGGCCAGGAGATGGATGGAAGAAAAACTGGAACCCGTGTTTCCTGTTATGAATTTCAGAGAGACTGAAGATCTTAAAATTAATAAAGAGACTATACCTCCCGTTCTTAAAGGGGAAGACTTACTCAATGTCTTTAGAGTCAATAAAGATCAGTTGCATCCCCCAAAAGCAAAAGAAATATCTGATCAGTTCGTCAAAATATCAGGTTTTGGAGGGCAGGGAGTTATGTCTGCCGGAGTTCTTTTGGCTAACTGTGTAATTGCTGAAGGCCGTAATGCCACCTGGATTCCTTCATATGGACCCGCTATGCGGGGCGGGACTGCAAATGCAAGTGTCATTGTATCCGGGAAGAATATAGGCTCGCCTCTGGTGGATTATCCTAATGTCCTTATCGCTATGAATCTTCCTTCTCTGAATATTTTTGAAGAAAAGGTCTTGCCTGGAGGTTTCATTTTTATCAATTCATCTATTATTACCCGTAAAGTTAAGCGGGAGGATGTAAAATCAATTTATGTGCCTGCTTCAGATATGGCTAAGCAGGGAGGCATGCTGGCTGCTGCCAATGTTATTATGCTTTCTCTTTATATGCTTGCTTCAAAGGTGTCTGATATCCAAACTTTAAAAAAGGTTATTCCACTCAGTATTAAGAAAAAAGAATATATTGATGTTAATCTTAAAATAGTTGATATAGCAATTGAGTTCTATGAAAAAAACAAGGACGCATTTTAATATCCTGGTCATAAATCCGGGTTCTACTTCTACTAAGTTAGCACTGTATAGAAATCACTCTGCAGTTATTTTTAAAACCATTAGCTATTCCTCAGCCAGACTCAGGAAGTTCCCCTCTATTATATCTCAACTTCCTATGAGACTGGAAGGTGTAGAGAAATTTCTTAAGGCCCAGGGCAAAATATCTCTGGATGCCATTGCTGCAAGAGGTGGTGTTTTACGTCCCCTGGCGGGTGGGGTATACAAAGTAAATGATAAGATGTGCGGGGAGCTGAGTAAGGCGCTCCATGGTGAACATGGGAGTAATCTTGGTGCGTTGATAGCGCATAAGCTGTCCCAATCCAAAAGCTGTCCAGCGTATATAGCCGACCCCGTGGTAGTGGATGAAATGAAAGATGTTGCTCGGATATCGGGTATGCCTGGGATTGAACGAAAGAGTCTGTTCCATGCGCTGAATCAAAAATCAGTTGCTCGTCTGGCCCTTAAGCGCTTAGGGAAAGAATATGAAAAATGTAATGTAATTGTTGCTCATCTCGGTGGTGGCATTTCTGTGGGTGCTCATAAAAAGGGACAAGTGGTGGACGTGAATAATGCTCTGGATGGTGATGGCCCCTTTTCTCCTGAGCGGACGGGTGGACTGCCTGCCGGGCAACTGGCGGCGCTCATTTATAAAGAGGGCCTGGATGAGGCTGCCTTAAAAAGAAAGCTTTCCGGACAGGGAGGCGTTGTGGCATATTGTGGAACCAATAATATGGCTACCATTGAAGTTAAGCGGAAACAAGGAAATAAAAAATCTCAGTTGCTGACCAGAGCACTGGCCTATCAGGTAAGCCAGGAGATTGCAAAGCATGGAGCAACCTTACAGGGTAAAGTAGATAGAATTGTAATTACCGGAGGCCTGGCAAAAGACAAAGAGATAGTCAGTAAAATTAAAAGGCAGGTTAGCTTCCTGGCCTCGATTTCGGTAATACCGGGAGAACGTGAAATGCCGGCTTTAGCGGAAAATATTTTGGCGGTGTTAAAAAAAGAAAAGAGAGCAAAGGTTTATTTATAGATAACAGTTTAATTTTGCGAATGGAGCTTACTTGATAGTAAAAAGTTATTTCAATCCAGTCATTCCAGCTTGTCTGGAATCAACTGGACATACAAAATCTTTTAAAAAGTCCTTCTGGCCTACTCTCCGCAGTAGCACCACTACGGAAGGTGGATGGGATAAAAGATATGAATGAAGTATATATTTGTATATATAGCAAAGAATTTTAAACCAATGTTTTTATAGGACCAATATAATAATGAGACTTGATAAATTTTTAAAACCCAAAACTAAGAAAAAAGTAGCCGTGCCCTTTGCCCATGATGACACGGTTATTAAAAGCGTGGGGTACGCTCTTAGAAAAGGGATTGCCGATTTTATTCTGTTTGGCGATAAAAGAAAAATAAACCGGTTAGCGAAAAAGAATAATGTGGATCTCTCAAATATTGAATGTATTCAGGAACTTGACGCGGTAACCGCCTGTAATAGCGCTGCCCGGATGGCAAGGGACGGGGAAGTGAATGTACTGATGAAGGGCAATGTGCATACAGCCATATATGTGCAATCGCTTCTTGCTAAAGAACATCGTCTCATTCCAAGGGGAGGAGTGATAAGTCAAATATCGGTATTTGATATTCCCGCATATCATAAGATTATTTTCTTAACGGATCCGGGCATAAATATCAGTCCCAATCTAAATCAAAAGGTTAAAATCCTTAAAAACATTTTAGCGGTTACCCGCAGTCTGGGTGTTAAAAAACCAAAAGTAGCTTGTTTGGCCCCGGTAGAAATGGTTACGAAAAGATTGCGGAGTACGGTGGAAGCAGAGAAAATAAGTAATATGAAGGGTGTATTTGGAAATGCTATTGTAGAAGGGCCCATAGGGCTTGATATCGCAGTGTCAAAAGAAGCTGCTCAAATTAAAGCCAGTAGAAGTAAAGTATCAGGTGATGTGGATGTTTTACTTTTTCCTGAAATTCATTCAGGTAATATGGTGTATAAAACTCTTATGCAATTTGGTAATGCCACTGCCGCGGGGATGATAGGTGGTCTTAAAGTTCCTGTTGTTCTTACTTCTCGTTCAGACACAGAAGAGGTTCGTGAACTCTCTATGAAACTGGTGATGAGTTTGGAATGAGATATGCTCACATATAAACAAACTTCACCTGTTCACCAGAGCTTGCAGGTTGGGCATATATCTGTTTCCCGAGATATGTTCGGGAGCGAATATCTGATCCAAAGATTGTATATCTTCCTGCGAAAGTGCAACGGAAGCTGCGGCCAGGTTTTCTTCCAGATGCGTAATGCTGGTTGTCCCTGGTATGGGAACAAACTGTTCGTCTTTATTTAAAATCCAGGCCAGAGCAGCTTGTGCCGGGGTGATGTTTTTGTCGGAGGCAAAGTCTTTAAGTTGTTCCACCGTTTTCATATTGTTATCAAAGTTCTCTTCCTGAATGCGCGGGTCTCCGTTTCTCCGCATATCTCCTTCGGGGTATTCCTCCGCTTTTTTTGCACTGCCGGCAAGGAAGTTTTTTCCCAGGGGACCAAAGGGTACCAGTCCAATACCGAGTTCCTTCAGTAAAGGAATAATGTCTGGTTCCAGGTTTCTCTCCCATAGAGAGTATTCACTTTGCAGGGCGGATACGGGGAATTCCTTGTGGGCCCGCTGGATAATTTCGACTCCTGCTTCTGACAGGCCAAAAAAACGGGCCTTTCCTGCCTGTATTATATCACCTATGGTTCCCGCTACGTCCTCAATAGGAACATCAGGGTCAACCCGGTGTTGATACAGGAGATCAACATAGTCAGTTCCAAGTCGTTTTAAACATCCGTCAAAGGCTTGCTTTATATGCTCAGGCCGGCAGTTAATGCCCGTGCATTTGTCTCCCTCAAACTGAAATCCTACCTTGGTAGCAAGAATGACCCGGCCGCGTTTTTTGCGGAGGGCTTTACCCACAAGTACCTCGTTTTTAAACGGGCCGTAATTTTCGGCAGTGTCGATAAAGTTACATTCGAGGTCAATGGCCCGGTTGATAGCCTCCTGTGATTTTTGCTCGTCTGCTCCCAGGTAGTTATGGCTCATTCCCATGCAGCCAAGTCCGATTGCCGATACTTCAAGTCCTTGTGAGCCCAGTTTTCGTTTGGGGACCATTTTGCCTCCTTTTATTTATTAAAATAATTCAAAAAGAGGATTTATCCTATAATCCTTTCCGGGTACCGTAGGTTTAGTGTAAAAAACAGAGGGCATTCATCACATATTTCTACGATATTTCCCGCCGACTTCATAGAGAGCGTTGGTAATCTGGCCAAGACTGCATACGCGTACGGTATTCATGAGTTCGGTAAATAAGTTTTCACCTGATAATGCGATACTTTTTAGTTTTTTCAAAGCTTCC
>JADFYW010000190.1 GCA_015232855.1 Fibrobacteria bacterium | reverse complement strand
AATGTTTAACACTGGAAGCTCTGGTAACTTAAATAAGGTAACTATTATGAAAAGAATTCTTGTAACAGGAGCGAGCGGTTTTTTGGGATGGAATCTCTGCCGGTTGTTCTCAAAAAACCATTTAGTAACCGGAAGCTATTTTTCACACAGGCCTGCAATTACTTCCACAAAAAATTTACAACTTAAACCCATTGATTTAACCCGTGGGAATGATGTTTTTGAACTCATCCGTAAAATCAGGCCAGAAGCAATAATCCATACGGCAGCTCAATCAAACCCCGAAATATGCCAGAAGAATCCACAAGAAAGCTATGCAATAAATGTAGAGTCATCAGTTCTTCTCGCTAAAATATCTGCAGATAAGGGCATTCCTTATGTTTTCACCTCTTCTGATTTGGTTTTTAATGGAAAAAGTGCTCCTTATAATGAAACCGACCTCTTATCGCCACTTTCGATTTATGCTCAACAAAAAGTAGAAGCCGAACAGAAAATCCTTTCCGTGTATCCCAAAGCTGCCATCTGTCGAATGCCGTTAATGTTTGGTAATACGGGTAATACCGGAAAAAGTATGATGCAATCTCTACTCGACGCTCTAAACCAGGGTAAGTCCATAAATCTTTTCTCTGATGAATATCGAACACCTCTAAACGCAGAACAAGCAACGCTCGGGATTCAACTCGCTCTTGAAAAAGTACAGGGAATCATCCATCTGGGAAGTACGGAAAGAATATCCCGTTTTGATTTGGGAATGCTTATTAAAAAAGCTTTTAAGATTAACACAGGAACCATTAACGCTACGCTTCAGCAGGATTACCAAACCGACACTCCCAGGCCTGCAGATGTATCTTTGGATATAAGTCGCGCCCGTTCAATAGGATTTAATCCGCCATCAATAAATGACCAGGTTAAGAGCCTGGTTGTTTAAAAATCTTAGTGAGGTATCGAGAAGTACTAAGAAAATGTCAGCTAATCAACATTGATATGAGCAAGAGCCAACTCTATAGTATCCATTTTTGGAATGAGGGACTCAAGATGCATCATGCGCCAGACCGATTCAACACTGTCTTTTTTACTGGCAATTATCAGTTTGCCACCTTTTTCATACAAAATACCCCGAAGCCTGAACATTTCTGTAACCCCTGAACTTCCCAGATTTTCAAGTGTTGAACAATCCATAATGCCGTGTTTAATATCGAGCACATGCCCTTCATAAAAATTCCTGAATTGTGTACACTGTTCAGGGTTATTAAGGCTTCCCGAAATGGATATTACCCCGGTTTGCCCTTCAGCAAGGGTAAAAGCCAAATTAAGCGATTCAGGAATATCTTCGGTATGCTCACTGGATTGTATGGTAAATAACCCAAGAACATTTGTTGTTTCAAAAAGGGTCATTGCCGAACTATTAACGTTTGATAAAACCAAAGAGCAATCTGCTGCCTTGCATATTTTATGTGCCCGAATAAGACCGGATAACATAAGGGAATTAAGATACTGACAAGTATGCATATCTATAGTCAGACCCGTTATCTTTGTTTTAACAATACTCTCAACATCAGCTACAAAGGTATTGGTCTGCTGATAATTGAGGTTTGAACCTATAGAGATACTTTCCATGATGTTATTCTAAGTCCTTCATTTTACGTTTGATTAATTCCAGTTGTTCATAATTTTCATTTTGAAGCGCTTCGATTTTATCAACCATAAGTTCGAGTTGGGAATATTTTTTTTGGTCATCTTTTAGGTCTGAATTAATCAGTGCAATAATTTCTTCGATGTCTTCAGGATGACTGTACTCAGCCATAAAATCCCGGAATTGATGCTCGGCCTGTTTATATTCGTGTTGCTTATCAATGTTATAAAGCATCTGAGGAATCAGGTCTTTAAATAACAAGTCTTTAATATTGCCTTTGAAAGTATCAATAGTCCCCTTTGGGGCTTTAGGTTGGGTACGTTCACCTTCATCAGGACTTAATGTTTTTAGCATATCCTCTATTTCACCAATGACCTGCATATGTTCCTGTTCGCGAAATTTAGCCTGGTATAAAATGGGAAAAGAATTTACACAAAGATGGGCATGGCTGATAATTTTAAACTTCCCCAGATAATATACGTCTTCATCACCCTGAAGCATTTCTTCCAATGAGTCAAAAAATGCAATCTTAGCGGGTATAGGGATAAACTCCATGTTACGCATTGATTCCAGTTTTTCACGTACAACATTGGGATCAAGCGCACCTTCAAGGCCACCGTTTTCTTTAGCCTGTTCGATAATTTCCTGAATACCTTTTTCGAGAGATACTCCAAACTCCACCTGGAAAAAATCTTTAATATTGCGTTGATCAACATAATTTGCCTGAACTGCAAGTATACCGTTTTTTACCATTGCTCCCATTCCTGCAGAATCTGAATCTCCTTCATTTTCTACATTGGCATAAGCAATAAGTTTCCCTTTAAGTTTGTCGGGATCACCTTTTTTCAGTTCGATATTTAGCAGGGGCACATGTGTCATGAATTAATTACCATCCGTTTTGTCGCTTCAATCTTGTGAATATTTTACATTATTTACGTGAACAGCTTATCTTCTCAGATTTTTACAGTAGTGAAGAAAGTTGAACTTATGGTAATAATATACCAAAAAAATTACACGAAACTGAATGCAGCCTCTAATTTTTCGATTTCTTTGGACAAATTTTGGGTTACTGCGGTAAGAGCAGTGTCATTTATCCCTAATACAGTCATGGTATCATCCTGTAAGGGAGGAAAAACCTCTTCTGGAAAACAATGATATTCAAGTGTATGGCAAAGATAATCAGCAAGATGCACAACATAAGTGGCCTCTTTGGCATTTTCCGCGCTTTCAGGCTTATGATGAGAGATAAGCGGAATTCTCAAATGACGGGGTAATTCCCATTTGGAAGTAAGCCAGTCGCCAACATTTGAATGCGTAAAACCCAAAATCTCCATTTCAGCCTCTATGCAGGAAATGTTATCAGCTTGGGCTTTATTTAATGTTTCAACAAATTCTTTATCATAATACTGATCCAGTACCAATTTTCCAATATCGTGCAAAAGTCCTGCACAAAAACATTCTTCAGAATCCAAAACATGACTATGGCTTCCCTTTTGGGATAGCATCCTGCTACAAACCGCAACCGATAGGGAATGCTTCCAGAAATGAAGGCGCTTCAGTCCTCTGCCATGTTGTTTGGCCGGGAAAATATCGCCTACCGAAACACTTAGAACCAAACTGTTGATTACTTTCATCCCAAGTAAAACGACCGCATTTTGGACCGTAGTAATTGTACGTGGGATTCCATAGAAAGCTGAATTAGCCATTCTTAAAACTTTTGATGTGATTCCCACATCCTGAGAAATAAGATCCGCTACATCTGAAGACGAAGTCTTGGGATCATTAATTATTTGTAGTAATTTGGAGGCCACCTCTGGTAGGGTGGGTAGATTACTGATAGAAGAAATTCTTCTTTTGTTATGGAGTTCTTCTTGCATCAGACTCCGCTAAATTAAAACTAAAGACGACTGAGTTTCAAGACAAGTCCCAATTGGAACGTACCAAAGAAATCAATTTTTGGATCACCGCCTATACGAAGCGTTAACCCAGGATGAACACTCATCCCTATGATGGAATTAAACATAATATTATAGAGACAGTTAATTTTGGCATCATGCATAAACAACTTTGAGTCTTCGATGGGCTGTAAATCATCATTAACAAAAGCCGTTTTATTAAGTATACCACCCTTAATGTCTTTACGGGATTCAATCACATAGTTTAGAGCATATGCAGCTGTTGGCACAATCATACTATTGCTGCCCAAATAAAACCTGGCTCCCATAACCGGGCCACCGGTAACATAATGTCTTTCAAATGAAACCAAAGGCAAAGTATGTACAGTTGCACGGGTAGTATCAACATAAGGCAAATCCAACTCAAGAGAATGACGGAAATAGGAAACGTCAATAGCAAAACTGAGAGGGAAAGTCCGGTCGGGCTCAATAACCTCAAAACTAAAATAACCACCAAAAGAAGTGCTTCTGGCTTTGCTATAAGCATTAACCGGTACACTTACACTACCTGCAGTGTAATTTCCAGCTGTAATACCCGGCCACTTTTGAAACAATGAATCTTCTATAGGAGTTGAATAAAAACCACCAATAGTAAATTTGCCTTCAATGGTATATTCTATGGCCGTAGTAAAATCTATAATATCGGGGTGGATATTAGCCCCAGGTTTGACAACCAGGCCACTGGCGCCATTTTCAAACAACTGAACCTGTGCACTAACTATTGCGCAAAGAGATAGGAACGATATCAGAAACTTTTTCATTTTTTTGCCTTTTCCCTGTTTAGGTGAAATATAAATAAAGTTGGCTCAATTTCGGATAATATGTTTTAAAATACGGGAGAGATAATGTTTATCCATATTGATAATAGGTAATTCAATAAATTTATAAATTCAAGGGAATTGATTATTTTTCCTTTTGATCAGCTTGAATTTTGAGTATTCACCTTGATTTTGGCAGGTTTTCCGGACGAACTCAATAAATAGAAAACCTACATAGAGGTCAAAAAAATGAAAATTGTGGTAAAAATCCTCGTTAGTTTCTGGCTGATAGTTACCCTACACTGTGATTTTTTATCCCAATCCCGTGTATCTGAAGCAAGTCTGGAATTGTGGTTTATTGATGTGGGACAGGGAGACGGGGCTTTATTGCATGCGCCAAACGAAGGTGATATTTTAATTGATCTGGGCCCAGACAGCCTTGCTACTTACGCTTTCCTGCATGAAAAGGGGATTGATACTCTGCATACCGTAATCATAACCCACGCAGATTATGACCATTATGCAGGTTTTTATGCTGTTGCACAGCATCTTTTTATTAAACGTATAATATTACCCATAGACACCAGTACAGAAGTAAGTTGGTCCGATTTACTTGCACTTATCTCTGAAAAGAAAATACCTGTGGAGTCTTTTTACTTAGGAGATACTGTTGAACTCGGTGAAGATATCTTTCTTAGTTTTTTATGGCCAATTCGCTCTTCACAGGCAGAAGGAAATGCCAATTCCACGGTTACCAGGTTAAGTTTTGGGAATAGCAGCGCTCTTTTCACCGGTGATATTGAAGAAAAAACAGAATTACGGATGCTTGAATTAAATCTTAGGATAGAAAGTGAAATAATTAAAATATCCCATCATGGCTCACGCTCTTCCAGTTCATTGCCTTTCCTATCAAAAGTGAACCCAGACTGGGCTATCATCTCTTGTGACAGTTCTGTTTATGGCCATCCCCATAAAGAAACCCTAAACGGAATAAAACAAGTAAATGAAAACATCAGGGTTTTACGAACAGACCAGGCAGGCCATATTGGCTTTGAGCTTTTTACCAATAGAATTGAGTTGTTGGAATAGAGCAGGTTCTCTTTTTCCAATACTAAGCATCATTAAGTTTCAGCTTATGTTAGCACCCTTTAACTGTTTTAACACTTTTTGAAGCTTAGCCATGGCAATACTTTCCAGTGTGGCTTCCACATGATATACCTGACGGCCTGCAATCCCCCACACCGCAGGATTGGTAGCTTTATAAAAAGCTACTGATGGACGTCCTAAAAAACCCGCGAGATGGCTCACGCCGCTGTCATTACCAATATAGAGTTTTGCTGAAGAGAGCGCCTGCGCAAGTTCATATGGGTTCCCCGGTTTAATAACCGGAAAATGTTCTTTGAATAAAGGTTCTAAAGCAAGTTCACAGGGGCCCAATAGAAACTGAATCTGTTTATACCCCATTGTTTGCAGTTCATTGGCGATAAACAGGTAAAATTCGGGGGCATAGTTCTTTGTGGTACTTCCCGAACCTGGATGTATCAACACGCTCTCCTGCTTAACCGATGGACACAAAGAGCTCAGATCGGCCTTTAGAGGAGTATCCAGAGCAAACAACGGGAGCACTCCGGCATTATATGTAAGCATATGTTTAGTCTCACCATCTGGAAATGGGGGGTAAAAAACAGCTTTAACCTTCTGCCTCTCCAGATAATGTTGCATTTCGTCAAGGGGTTGGAACCAGGCCAATAGATACGAAAGTGTTTGGAATTCAGAAGGAACAACCCTTCCTTCAAAAAAAGGAAGATATGCGGCAGATTCACAGTTATATATTTCATCAAAGAGACCTGCCTTAAAAGCCAGCTTCATATATTCCGGTTTACCAAGGCCGATAAAGCGATGACTTTGATAATGTTGTTTAAGTTGATAAATCACCGGCAGGGTGAGCAGGAAATCACCTAGCGCTCCCCGGTGACAAACGAGAAAAACCGGTGTATTCATTAAAAAATGGAGGAAGGCCGCCAGCGTGGGTTTTTGGAAGACATATCACCCGTATAAAAATCCTTTTCAAATTTTGATGAATCTTTTTGCATATATTCCAATATAAACTTGGCTATCCATTTTTCTATTTTTAAAACCACCATTTTTTTACGGAGTCGCCCCTGCATATCCCTGTTTAAAATGGAAGGAATACTGTTTAATGTGAGTATTTCATCAAGTACCTTGGCATTAAGGGTAACCCGTCCTTCAGGAGAAGCATAAAAATGAGTAACCCCAAAACAAAGCTTGTTGGGCTTCCCCTGAGCTAAGAGCTTACAACATTCAATTATGGTGCCACCGGTTCTTACCATATCGTCTAACACAATCACATCTTTCCCTTTTATGTCTGCAAGACTGCAGGGAGAATCTTTTTTTACCTGTAACTCAACCTGACGTTCTCCACTACGTTCTTTAGCCATGATGACCATACAACTTTTTGGTAGATCGAGGGCTTTCATTACTTCAATAGCAAAAGGAACTGCTCCGTTATCAGGAGCACAAAGAATGAGATTATCACCGTCTTTTCCGGTTACTACCATATCAGAACGTTTAATATAATCTGCATAAACTTCCGCAGGACAGAGATTATAAAACTCACCATTAAAGGTCTGAGAAAATTCACGTTGAACATTTAGAGAGTGATTGTGCACGGTAACAACCACATCGATCCCTGCGGTTTTCAAAAGGGAAGCATACATCCTGGCGGTAAAAGATTGTCCGTCAAATTTTTTAAGATCCCGGGTAGAGCGCGAATCTTCAATATCAGATAAATTTGGTCCCCTATCCTGGGCACTGTAGAATAAATCGGGTTCGATAAGGATGACCTTTTTTGCGCCATTTTCTTTTGCCGCATTGGCAATTATCATGGTCCGCATAGCTAATGCGTTTCTACTCTGAGTTTGGTGGTGAACGGTAGAGCAGATTATTACCGTTTTGCCGGATAAGCCTTCTCCGATTTTCTCAAATTCTTTTTCATCATGAACAATAAACCGGGGGCAAAACTCGGTGTTGGCAAAGGATTTTAAGGAAATAACATCAGAAATATCCTCCGATTGCCCACACAAACTGGCCATATCCAGCGAAAAGGGATCGTCAGAAATATTCCCAACTACAATAAAATCACTCATTTTTCCCATCCTTCAAATCAGGTTATACCTGCATTCTTATAATCATATTCAGGCTTTAAAAGGTAGTTAGGTTTTTCCTAAAGAGCAAATCAACTTTCACCCGATAAGGTATTTACTAGACCGTCATGAGTTCTTTAAAATACTTTAAAAAGTCATTCCGGCTTGTCCGGAATCAAGCTTTTTTAAGTATTTTAT
>JADFYW010000018.1 GCA_015232855.1 Fibrobacteria bacterium | reverse complement strand
TTGCCATAAAGCCTGTTTCTGCCGGGCAGGTTTCTTCCGGTTTAAGTTTTAACCATATTCCCGGTTACCTTCGTGTCTGGGTTTCAGCTGAAGACTGCGGTCAGATGCTTCGTATTCGTTTATCGGGAACTGATGGGCGCATGGTTTTTTCAGAGATGCGAGCGGTTACGGGGGCCGAAAGCCTGTTTACTACGACGGGATTGCGGCCCGGGTGTTATTTTGCTGACATCAGCTGTGCGGGAAAGCGTTTACAAGCCCCTTTGATTATCTGGTAACTGATTTTTGGCGAAATATGCCAGTTTCTGTAATCAGGCAGTTATTGTCTGGATAAATAATTGTGGTATTCCGGAAACTGAATCCGCAGTTTTTTTAAATATACTGTATACAAAATTAAATATTCGATTATATTAATATATAGTCTGGTTCATGTTTTAACTTCATTTTGTAACAGGGGGGGAAGTTAAGATGAAAGGTGGAAACACGAACAATTGTTCACTTTTCGTTTTGTCTGTTTCAATTTCTAGAGAAAATATGAAAAAATGTGGGCATGGCCGCAAGGGAGTTCAATTTCTTGTTCTTGTTTCTGAACAACTATAAAAAAAGGAAAAAACATGGTGTACAATAAAGAAAAAAACATAATAAACAGGGGTAAATATTTTTCATGGATTCAGCAAATATGGTATACTTTGCCAATGTTAACATTTCTGCCATTATTTATTCTAATAGTAGCCCTTCCTTCGGTAGCGGCGACTCTGGGAGGTGAACATTTTATTGGGCCGGCTCAACCTGGTAACTATACCCAGGCACAGGGTTGGGTTGATGTGGATGCAGAGGGTAATATTCATGTGATTTATGCGGGAAGCAAATACCGTATGGGCCCGGCTGCCGACAGTCTTGGTGATGCGGAAACCTTTACCACCGCTTCAGACGTGTGGAACGCAAGGATGAAAGTTGATGCACACGGTGTTCCACATATCGTTTATCAGGTGGGGATAGCGAGTGCAGCCCAGACCTGCTGGTACACAACACGTAAAGATGGCAATTGGATTACACCTAAAAAAGTCGCTGATGCGGGGGAAATAGGAAAGGCCCGGGCGTTTTATCCCTCGATTGCTGTTGACTCCGCAGGGAATGTGCTTGTTGCTCACTGGACCGTTAGCTCTAATAAAACATCGAATAATGTTGTTCACTATCGCTGGCGCAGTCCTGAGGGGACCTGGGGATCTGATAAAAGTTTACCGACCACATCCTGGAAGTCGACCCCAAAAGTCAGGTTATGGAACGGAGGTTTTTATCTTCTGTACATGAATACATCGGAGAAATCCTGTATTGCCGGCCCGGTAGAAGCCGCCGGGACTTTTTCCACAGATGGTATTTGTGCCGATAATAACATACCAAACCGGACATCGCTGAATGAAGGTAGCGATTTTGCCTTTGGTCCTGATTCAAGTATGATAACTGTTGGCGGTGTACGTATAGGTGGCAGTGGTCCATCCGGTATTTTTGTGGGAATGAATCCGGGAGATGGTTTTGGCGATTCCAAATATCTTGGGGCTATGCCCAATTCAGGTACCAAAGAGGGCGATATACATGCTCACGTTATGTATGATGACGCCACCGGGGCTATTGTAACCGTTGGTCAGGACGAGGGAAACGGAAAGAGTTATTTTTATGTCTATGAAAACGATGCGTGGACGCAGGGTGAAGAGGTAAGTTCCGGGCATGGTCACCAGACCTGTTTTCGTACCGGTCCTTCGCTTGCCGACCTTCCCGGTCGCGGTTTAATTATGTGTTATCGTTCCGGAGACAGCCTGTATTTGCGTGAAATCTCAACCGAAGGCGTGGTGAATGTTGACCATACCATTCCTTCTTTTCAGACTAATAGGAACTTAACACAGCTTCATATGCTGACAGGTGGAGTGGTTTCTTTACTTCCGTTTTCCGGAACGGGAGATTATCATCTGGTTGTTTCAGATGTAACGGGCAGAACTGTTGCAGAATATCCCAGGGTCAATAAGAATTCTTTTTCTTCGGTTTCCGCTAATCTTGGCTCAGGCTTATATATGTTTACATTCAAACAACTGGAATAATAATACAAAGCGCATAAAGACCATCTGCTATTTCGGGAGGGCCTGGTATTTTCTTTGTGAAAAAACCAGGCCCTTTTTGTAATGGGGGATATTTGTAAAAAAAAGATGAGATGGAGTCAGAAATAGTGTTTTAGGAAATTAGCTTCCCATCAAAAAACTATTAGATTTTATCTCCTTCACAATTAGTCCTGCATACAGAGTATCTCGGAATTTAAATATCTCTGATATCAGGTTTTTGCTCAAAGTTATATAGACCAACTGTACTACAGAAAATAGCGGTAAAAATGTTTTTTTGTGTGTGGTCAGGACTTTTTCTGTTACTTTAGTAGAAGTGAGAAGCTGGTACTGATAGTTTTACGCTACGCTAATTTTGAATGACAGGTATGTTAGTGCTAATGATGAACAGCGTGTCGAGGAGAGGGAATATGCTGGTCTAAAAACCAGTCATTCCGGCTTGTCCGGAATCAAGACCTTTATACGATTAAACTATGATATAGTCAAGAATTGGTTATGATAACAATAAATGACTCTAGTTTAGATTCCAGACAAGATGGAATCGCTGTGGAATTGCTACAGTCAATTTTTAATTCCAAGAAAAGAACTTTGAGTAAGGAAAAGAAAAGATGTTAAAACGAATAATTTTATCGGCTGCCTGTTTGACCGGACTGATTTTTTCACAGAACAGTATAATAACCCAGGTCCCGTCTTCAGCAGCAGGAAGCAAGGGCATTGCAGTAAAAATTTTCTATCCTGATAGTGCCAGATACGGAAGTGCAGGGGCACCTGTCGTCATTTCCATACCCGGTGGTTGGAATGCCGGGGGAATAACGCCTCTAGGAGTGGGATATATAGATTATGGTTTTATTGTTATTGCTTTTGCCATGATTGGTTTTGATTCCGGTACTTACCAAAGCGGCGGAGAGTATGATGTCAGAGGTATTAATTGCGTGACCGGGCTTAAAGATATCGCACTTTTTGCCATGGGGAAAATACCGGATACATCAGGAAAATCAATTAATGAACTGGTGCCCAATACGGTTAAGGCCTGTACAACAAATGTGGGATTTTTGGGAAGTTCAAACGGCGGGAACCTGGCTATTACCGCTGCCGGGGTTTTTCGTAAAGAACTGGGAGAATTGGCATGGATAGTTAATAAAGAATCTCCGGTGGGGAAGGGCATGCCTACTGCCCTGGCGGGTTGGAACCTGGGTGGAAAAACAACAATTAATCCTGCCTTTAATAATACGACCGGAGAGTTTGATTTTAAAACACTTAAATATACCAAAATCACGCGACCAGGGCTTCCATCATCAACATTTTATTTTGATGTAAATGAGAATGGTGTGCTTGACCCCGCTGTTGATTTTATGACTACTCCTTTACGGTACGAGGTTGCGGGCAGTAATACTGCTTTTAGATGGGATGAACTGGTAATACTGAATGCTTTTAAAAATGGCATTGTCCCTGCACCTGTTCCAGACGATGTTATGGACACGAACGATGTCAAAGAATTCTGGAAATATCGTAATGGTGCCAACTGGGTAGATTCAGCAGTAGCAGGAAATCCTGGTCTGGCATTTATGGTGGTAGCCAATGAAACAGACCACGCACAGAGTGCCCCCAGCCACCCTCACATTGTTATTCAGTATAATCTTTTCAAAAATGCAGGGGCTTTTTCCCGGATTAATCCTGACCGTGCCTATCTCGAATATGTTACGGGTATACCGGATCCTGATGCAGTTGATAATATGGCTAATGCTGATTTTGGTTATACAAACATCACCGATGCACTTGAAAAAGACGGCTATGAACGGGGATTACAAGAAGCAGCGGGAATTTGTGAAATGGCAGACCGACGACATTATGATGATTACTCGGTACAGCTGGAAGAGGTAATTTCTTCGTCACCAAGCACAACAATTGGAAATGAAAAATATATATCGCTGGAAGATGGTCTGTCATTATCTTACAGCCGGACTGCTCCAGTTTCTATCAATTATCAAATTTTAGAAGATGATTTTATAGGCCTTACCGTACTGAATATGCAGGGAAAGGTGGTTAAGACGTTCGTGAACAAAAGGCAAAGGTCCGGCAAATATTCTGTTCATTGGGATGGGAAAAATGACCGTGGTGCTGTTTTAAGCAACGGTCAATATGTTATCCGGTTGAAGGCAGGAAAGCAGGAACGGGTAAAGAAGGTGCTGTTGTTGCAGTGAGTAAAATCGCGGCAGCAGTCTTATTTTATTACCTGATAACTAAAATCTTTCTCTACTTCTGGTTCTGTCCAAATGTTCACTGTGTGAGCGTGAACAGTCTTTTTTCCGGAATATTCAATAGTGATTTCATGTTTTGACGGTATAACATCATAATGGCAAATAGAATTTTTCTCTCCATCCTTGCATTTTAAATTCGGGGCAATATCTTTTGGTGGACTGGCAAATTGAATTCTTACTGCAAAATGACGGTCAAAAACTTGTCCATCTTTTTTATCACCCCAGCTATCATCTAATCCAAAATGCTGGATTTGGCTTGCCTGGCCGCCATAACCTGAGCCTCCGTCAATTTCACGCATAGCCAGTAATTTACCAAAACGGTTTCCGTCCTTATGTTCATAAAGGTATACTCTGGCGCCAATGCCGTCTTTTGACCGGACTCCACTCTTTTCATTGGCCCCGGAAACCATCACATTTAGATAATTTCTTGCCCTTGAATTGGTAGAAATGTTAGCACGATCATCATACGCGTTCCGATTGCGAGGGTTGGTAGTATTGAGATATAATATGCCGCCATTACAAAGAAATAGATCGAGATCGCCATCATTGTCAACATCAGCGGTAGATGCCCCGGCTGCCCAGGTACCAGAGGTGTTTGGAGTACTTGAAGTGGTATGATACGTGGAACTTGATAACCCGTTTTTACCTTTATGCATGTAGAGATTATCAGAGGATCCATTGTGAGTAATATATACATCCGGCCAACCGTTATTATCGAAATCTCCGGTTGATATACCGCCGCTTTGACGCGGGGTGGAGTTGCCAAAGGTAACATCCCCATTCTGTACCAATTTGTTATTGTACTTTTCTTTAGAAAAGCTTTGAGGCTTTGCCCCGAATTTGTTTTCAAAAAACTGGTCCCGGTAAATATTTGGACCAGGGTAACCATATCCATTGGCTCTGCCATTGCTATTGACGTAAAGCACGTCTAAATCGCCGTCATTATCGGCATCCCAGGCAGAAACACCGGACCAAAACAGTGGCTGTGATGTTGGTGCGTTATACGGATACAAAATCAATCTGCTGATTTCTGTGAATTTTAATTCCCATGAGCCTTGCTGTGTTTCGTTTAACCAGATAAAAAGTCGGTTATTTGAACCAGCCTGGTCGACAGCATAAAGAATATCCTGTTTCCCGTTATTATCGATATCAGCTGTTACCGTATAACTTCCATTTACCTTTTCTGGCGGGGGATAACCTCCGTAATCTTTCTGGGGGCATAAAAACTGGGCGTCACCCCTGTCCCAATAATACCCTCTGTCCCAGGAATATTTGTTGTAGGGGTCGGAGCGGTAATGGGCTGCCAGATTCCAGAAATTACCATTTACATTTACATGAATCTGGCTGTAAGTATCTCCCGATGATTGAAACAGATCCAGTTGCCCGTCACCATTAGCATCAAACCAGCCGGCACCTTGTGCGTTTGCCACCTTGCCAATGGCTCCGTTTGGAGTACCCCCGACTAAACTAAGGGTGTATCCGCCCGATGCACCGGCATTTCTGAACAAATATGAACTTGCCACACTTCCGCCTGAATTGGCAAACAGATCCAAATCGCCGTCATTATCGTAGTCACCCCAGCAGACTTGTCTTTCAGGGCCGTTATGGGTCGCTACCAGAGAAAAATGGCCGGGATTTGAAGGATTATTCTTGTAAATTTTTATAAATCCGTTATTAGTAAAAGGAGTATTATATGATAATGCCAAATCTATAAATCCATCATTATTGTAATCCCCAAATGCAGCAGCGGTATAAAGATGACCGCCAAAATTCACCGAGGTCTGCTTAAATAACTTGTTAAATGAATCATTACTGTAAGATGCCGGCCATACGTTTAAACTGCATAATATTAGTATCGCAAAGATGACTAACCGGTTTGAAATATTCATGATTTTCATTTGCTCACCTGTTTTTGGGGAGTATGACTACTGTCAATCATACTCTACTTGTGTCTTGTTTGAGAATTAAAAGGTTAAGGCTGTTTTTGAGTAATTGCGCTCATTAGTGTCTTTTGTAGATAGTTTTAAATAGTAATTCACTAGTATATTGTACCACAGATGCCTGATTATGCGCAAGAAAAATTCACCTTTATTTGGTTAATAGTGCAAATTTTTAATAAAACCGTAATAATACTATCTCAAGCAGGCCAGTTATTATAATTAGAAAACCATTTGTATCAGTGTAAAAAGATTATTTTGCGAACACTTTTAAAATCTCCACTGGTCATTCTGATAAAATACTGGCCGGATTTAACCTTGATACCCTGATTATCTGTCCCACTCCACAATGCCTGGTGAGGGCCGGAAGGTAATACTTTGTTAATAAGCCGGGTTACCCGTTTTCCATGCATATCCATTACATCGAGTTTAACCCGGGATTCTGATTTTAACTGGTATTGAATGGTAGCCTGGTTTTTGCAGGGATTGGGGTAAATTTGTGTGAGTTGATTGGGCAGGTTACCGGCAGAGGTAACAGCCGCTGGTGGAATTACGGTTATAAAACCTGTTTTGGACTCATTTTTTTGTGAATTGCTGTAATTAACGGTGAGGGATACGTTGTAGCTGCCATGCTGCTCGTATGTCCAGACAGGGTCTCTTTTATCGCTGTCGATAACCCCATCGCCATCCAGGTCCCATTGCCATCCTGTGGGGATACCGCTGGAAAGGTCTGTGAAATGGACCGTAAACGGGCCGGGGCCTGTGGTTGTATCAGCAGCAAATCCAGCTGCATCAATCGGGTTAGAAACCGTAAAGGTTTGTTCTTCGGACCAGTGTGACCATTGCATGTTCTGGTCGCGGTAACGCATCCTCCAGGAGTAAGCGTTGCCGTTATCTAATACACCATCTCTGACTTCCAATCGGGTGAGGTCTATGCCTTTATTTTTGTCTATGGGCGTATAATTGGGGCCGTCCGTATCATCATAAACATTTTCCCAGTCCCGGTGGGTATCAACAATCGGGTTGCTGTAATCTCCTGCACTTGATGTTAACTGAAATTGAGAGCTCATGATACTCGTTTTACTGAAAAAAGGAGAAGCGGTAAGGGTAACCGCATCATCTTTTTTGCCTGGTGCTGCCAGGGCTTGCGGTTTGGAGGGGGGCAGGTCATCGAGAAAACGGTGGAAGCGGTCTATTTCGACATTTTCGAGCCATTTGTCGGGGTGACCAAGGCCGTAACTGAGGCAGGTATAGGAACGGGTTGCCGGGTCCAGTTCAAATATGGAATAGGTGTAATAGTCATGAGAACGCTGTATCTCAAGATAATCTTCGTTAGCAGATGAATTCCACCTGTCTAAATTGGAACCACCGCCACCTGAAAGCATTAAGCGTAAATTCCCTTTGAACCAGGCCCCTCTTTCATAATTATGGGAGTGCCCATAGGCCAGTAATTCTGCTTTTGTATATTCGGCAAGGGTGGGAATTATCTCATCCTGTACCCATTTGTTATTACCGACTTTCCATACTTCACTGTGGCCGGGTTCATGCAAAAAACAAAAGACCCAGTATATTTCATCATTTTCTTCGGCGGCACTCATGATGTTATCCAGCCAGACGACCTGTGCATCTCCCATAATATTGGTATTGAGTGAAACAAATAAGGCCGGACCAACGCGGAATGAGTAAAATTTTTCTCCGCCTTCGCTCTCGTAGTCTTCGTAGTTGATATAATGGTAATAGTTGTCGGCTTCTACCTCGTGATTACCGGCGGCAATCATAAAGGGAAATTTTGCGGATAATGGAGCAATGGGGTCAAAATATTCCGGGATAAAATCTTCCAGCTCATCACCACGGTTAACAATGTCTCCTACATTCATAACAAGTGAAATATGGTTGTGTAAGTCATCTCCATAGAGTTCAGCTACCTTTTCTTTCATGGCCTTTACTACTTTTTTGTGGTTGGTGTAATTGGTTCGGTTATCACCATAGAGTATAAATCTGAATTTGGTTTGTACATCGGTATTGGCAACAATAGTTTTGAACTCGTGAATGTCTGATTGCTTGCTTCCGGATATACATTGATAATAATATTGAGTATTAGGAGTAAGGTTGGTAAGTTTGACCGAATGCCACCATTGCCTGGAATGAAATTTATGTACCGTGCCTGTGGCGGTATTTTCTAAGGCTGTTTGAGAGGTACCAAATATTACTTTTGATTCTTCGTCGGTTGCGGAATGCCAGTTGATGTAAAGAGAAGTAGGGGTGGGTGACTGAAGATAGGGAATCATTTCCACATCTTCGGGAGAAGCAGCGGTTGTAGCTGCCGTTTTGGTAAGAAGGAGGTCACCAGGCTTATTATCCAGCCTGTCAAGATAAGGGTTTTTGGTTTCCTGATTGATACCAAAAGACCACAGTACTAAAATGAAAAATAATGTATTGAGTTGCAGGTTCATATAATACCCCTCCTTATAGTTAAATAAGATAGGGGAAATATGAATAAAGTCAATATATAATTGACTTTAAATAGAATAGTTGAACATATGTTCGTTTTATGCCAAAGATAATTTTGCAGGGAAGGAATGTCATATGCTTTTAAACTTGTTAAAAGCTTGAAGGGGCATCGCTACGCCCAATCAGCGGGAACATGAAAAAACTTTATGGATGTCTCACTAGTGCAAAAAAATTATCTTGCGAATACTTTTGAAATCTCCGCTGTGCATTCTGATAAAATACTGACCGGATTTTACTTTGTTACCCTGTTTGTCTGTTCCGTTCCAAACTGCGTGATGAGGACCGGATGGTAATACTTTATTAATAAGCCGGGTTATCAGTTTTCCATGTACATCTAATACGTCCAGTTTAATCAGGGATTTTGATTTTAACTGGTATTGAATGGTGGCCTGATTTCTGCATGGATTAGGATGAATTCGTGTGAGTTTATTGGGCAGGTTAAGAGTTGTTGAAAATGATGCAGGAGCACTTATGGTGATAAAACCTGTTTTTGATTCATTCTTTTGTGAATTGCTGTAATTAACCGTAAGAGACACCTTGTAGCTGCCTGGCTGCTGGTAAGTCCAGACAGGGTCCCTCTCATCACTATCGGTTATCCCGTCGCCATCCAGGTCCCATTGCCAGCCTGTGGGTATGCCGCTGGACAGGTCTGTAAAATGGACCGTGAACGGCCCGGGTCCGGTGGTTGTGTCTGCAGTAAAACCTGCGGCGTCTATCGGGTCAGAAACCGTAAAAGTTTGCTCTTCGGACCACAGGGACCATTGCATATTCTGGTCGCGGTAGCGCATCCTCCAGGAGTAGGAATTGCCGTTATCTAAAACGCCATTTCTGATTTCTAGCCGGGTGAGGTCGATACCCGCATTTTTGTCTATGGGTTTATAGTCGGGTCCGCCTGAACTTAGATAAACATTTTCCCAGTCCCGGTGAGTATCAATGAGGGGATTGCTATAATCGCCGGCATCAGAGGTTAACTGAAACTGTGAACTCATTATATCGGTTTTACTGAAAAAAGGTGAGGCCGTAAGGGTAACAGAAGCATCTTTTTTGCCCGGGGCCGCCAGGGAGTGCGGTGTGGCGGGGATTGAGTCATCAAGAAAACGATGAAACCGGTCAATCTCTACATTATCCAGCCATTTATTCGGGTGGCCCAGGCTGTAACTGCGACAGGTAAAAGACCTGCTGGCAGGGTCCAATTCAAATATGGAATAGGTATAGTGGTCGTGCGAACGTTGTATCTCAGGGTAATCCCTGGCAGAAGAATTCCATCGGTCCAGATTAGCTCCTCCGCCGCCAGAGAGCATCAGGCGTAAATTTCCTTTGAACCAGGCTCCTCTTTCAAAATTATGGGAGTGTCCATAGGCCAGTAATTCTGCTTTACTGTATTCAGCAAGGGTGGGGATGATTTCATCCTGTACCCATTGGTTGTTTCCAGCCTTCCATACTTCGCTGTGACCGGGCTCATGCAAAAAGCAGAAAACCCAGTATATTTCATCGTTTTCTTCAGCAGCACTCATTATGTTATCCAGCCAGGCAACCTGTTCGTCACCCCTGATATTGGTATTGAGGGAAACGAATAAAGCGCTACCAACGCGAAAAGAGTAAAATTTTTCTCCGCCTTCACTCTCATAGTCTTCGTATTTAATATAATTGTAATAAATGTCGGTTTCTAATTCGTGGTTGCCTGCTGCAATCATATAGGGAAAACTTGCCGATAACGGAACAATGGGGTCGAAATACTCGGGTATAAAATCGGATAGTTCATCTCCTCCACCCACAATGTCACCGACATTCATAAGAAGTGATACCTGGTTGTGAATATCGTCTCCATACAGTTCGGAGACCTTTTCTTTTATAGCATTGACCACTTTCTTATGGTTGGTATAATTGGAACGGGTATCACCATAGAGCAAGAATCTAACCCTGGTTTGTACATCGGTATTTGCAACAATAGTTCTGAAGGTGTGAATTTCTGATTGTTTGGTTCCGCTGATGCACTGGTAGTAGTATTCGGTGTTGGGAGTAAGGCCGGTAAGTTTGGTTGAATGCCACCACTGACTGGATGTGAACTTATGCACCGTGCCGGTGGCAGTATTTTCTAAAGCAGTTTGGGATGTTCCAAATATTACTTTTGATTCTTCATCGGCTGCTGAATGCCAGTTGATGTATATGGAAGAAGGTGTGGGAGACTGAAGATAAGGCTTCATTTCTATATCGGCCTGAGAGGCGGCAATTGAAGCTGTCGTTGCTGTTTTGGCCAGAAGGTTATCACCTGGCTTGTTATCCAATCTGTCGAGATAAGCTTGATCGGTTTGCTGATTGATGCCGACAGTCCACAATAACAAAACAAAAAATATGGTGAGCGATTTAAACTTCATATGAGATCCTTTCTTTACAAGAATTAAGGTAGGGCTTTGTTGAGAAAAGTCAATACAAATGGACTGTATAAGATAGTAGAATGATTATGCCATACTCTATCATTACCCTGCTAATTCCCCGTTTATCCTTTAGGAAATGAATAAAAGGTTAATGATTTATTAAATTTCTTAAAAGAAGGTTGTGAGAAGCAAAAAGAGGGGTATATTTAAATATATTGTCCCGGTTAAAAGGAATAACGTTGTTTAAAGCAAAAAAAGGCAAAATTTACAAAGTTAAGCTTGGGTATAATCCTAATTCCAGCTCCATTGGGTCGGTGCTTATTGCTTTCCCTGAAGCACTGTTTGGTGCTGCTGTAATTTTTTCGACCGTCACTGCAATTTTACTGACCAAGAACCGTAATAATAGTAAAAAATGCAATAAACCTGATCTGAACAAATGAGGATGCTTTGAACATATGTTCTACAAGCGCTCTGGTAAACGTAAATGAGAAAGTTTGAACATATGTTCTTCTGGTGTCAAAAATTAATTTGGAAGGGATTCGCTGTTACAATACTTTTGTGTATGGCGGTAACCGCTCAGGAAGATCTGGGTGTAATCCTGGAAAAGATTGACAAATATCTTGGGCAGCAAAGATACAGTGGTGCTGCTTTCCTTTATAAAAAAATTGCAAAAAAAAGTATTTATAATGATAGTGTACGTGCAGGTTCCCTGTATAGCGCCGGGCTTTTGTATGAACAAAAAATGAAAGATTATAAAAAGGCTATAGATGTATATAGTCGTTTAGTTGTTTCTTACCCTGATAATAAGAATGTGGTTTTTGCTCAAAACCGGGTGAAATTTTTAAAGGAGCAACTTGAAGGATATAGAGAGGCTGATAACATACTAAGTGCCATTACTTACAAATGGGGGCTTTCAACAAAGCAGGCGGAAGCTGATTTGAAAAAGTTATATAGCCTTGTAGAAGATTATCCTCAATATTACAATATCGCAAAAGTATATGCCTTTATCGGGAATCGATATATCGTTCTGGAAAACTGGGGAAAGTCCTTTTATTATTGCTACAAAGCACAAAAATCGAGTCCCTTTTTGAAAACAAATCCGGCGTTAGCCAATGATTATCGTTTTGCAAAAGAGAAGTTCTTATATCGAACCGGATTGCTCTGGTCATCTATTGTGTTGTTTCTGGCATTAATTCTTGTTCTATGGCGTAAATCATGGAAGGGTCTATGCAGGAAACATGTAAAGTATACTGCCCTGTTGTTGCTGCTTTGGTGGATACTGGCAATCCTTGTGTTTAGTGCTCCTGCTATTCTGGGGGTTCCTGTCCCGACTTTTCAAGTGTTTACTGAACCGGTGCTGGTCTTTTTATGGTTTCGTCCGTTGCTGTCGCAATATTTTGGGTATTTTCTGTTATACAGTTCGGTGGGTGTTGTAGTAACGCTTCTAGTTTCCCGGAGTTTTACAGGTCTAAAGGTTTACCGGCAATACAGTTTTTCTATTATCAGTTCTTTGCTGGTAATGACTGCAATGTTGACCTTTTTTTATTTTTTGCATTGTGGGGACGGGGTCCATCAAAACAGCTTTCTTTATTTTAAAAAAGAAATTGAGGATTATGTGGTATTGTATCCCGAATTATTCGAAGAATATCCTGAAATACTAAATAATATCCCTGATTAGTTTGTTTTGATTTTCCAGTCTGATGAGAGAGTGTATTTGGCCCCAGTAATCTTTTGTAATTGGCGATAGTGCGTTGTTTAAAAACATCAATAACACTGAATTCTTCACCTAAAAGTATGAGATATGGTTTTGTTACTTTGCTGCAAAGTTGATTGAGTAGCATTGTTTACTAGTCCTTTTTTCACCTAATAGCATAAGAACTTTCCCGGGTTTTAGCAGGCTTGAAGCATGGGGTTCAATTATCCGCTTCTGTATATCCAAATTATTATTTTAGCCAGATTAGATTATTTTTTATCACAAAATGCTTATAAATACAAGATTATTAATCAACTCTTATGGCTTCATAAATTATTGAATAACCTCTTGCTAAATCAATATAATGCCCTATATTAAATAAATATAGGAAAATTAGTGCTTATAAATAATAAACGATTTAATGAAAGCTATTAGGGGAGTCATGGTAGCAAATAAATGGATAGGTATTCTGGTAGTCCTGCTTTATTGTGTAATTTCAGCAAAGGAATACCACGTATCAAAAGAGGGTAATGATGAAAATGAAGGCTCAGTTTCTAAACCATTAGAAACTATTCAGGCTGCAGCAGATCTGGCCCAACCGGGTGACATTATCACTGTCCACAAGGGAATTTACCGGGAATATGTTAACCCGCCTCGTGGAGGCACTTCAGATAGTAACCGTATCATTTACCAGGCAGTTAAAGGAGAATATGTAGTGATAACTGGTTCTGAACCGGTTACAGGTTGGACTAAAGTACAGAATGATACCTGGAAAGCAGTTGTACCCAATACCCTGTTTGGCGACTATAATCCCTTTGCGGTAGAAATTAAGGGTGACTGGTTTATCCCTCTGAACAACAGACACGATCATGAAGGGGCGGTATATCTTAATGGTGTGTGGCGGCAGGAAGCGGGTTCTCTCAGTCAGACTCTTGGAGCAGCGGGCGGGGATCCTGAGTGGTGGTTTGCACAGGTTGGAGGTGACAGTACCACCATCTGGTGCCAGTTTAAAGGTGCAGATCCAAACACGCAACAGGTAGAGATAAATGTTCGTAAAACTGTTTTTTATCCGGAACAGCCAAGGAAAAATTATATCACGGTCCGGGGGTTTACCTTGAGGAATGCGGCCAATACGTGGTCTCCCCCCACGGCGGAGCAGGTGGGTTTAATCGGTACGCATTGGAGTAAGGGTTGGATTATCGAACATAACCGCATCAGTCACGCAAAATGTTCGGGTGTCACCCTGGGGAAGTATGGTGATGAATGGGACAATAAAGCAGAATCAGCAGAAGGTTATGACAGCACCATCTCCCGGGCTGGTCGTAACGGCTGGCATAAAGACAACATCGGCAGTCATATAGTACGGAACAATATTATTTCCAATTGTGAACAGGGCGGTATTATCGGCAGCCTGGGAGCGGTCTTCAGTACTATTACCGGGAATACAATTTTTGATATTTACAAGTACCGCCTTTACAAAGGAGCGGAGCAGGCTGGAATTAAAATTCATGGGGCGATTGATATGGTCATAAGCGAGAACCATATCTATAACACTTTTATCGGTATGTGGATTGACTGGATGTGCCAGGGTACGCGCATAACCGGGAATGTGATTCACACATGCGATCATGGGCTGCTGTTTGAGGTTAACCATGGGCCCATTCTGGTGGACAATAATATAATCCAGGCAACCAGAGCTTTGTGGTTTTTAGGAGAAGGTAATGCTGTTGTACATAATCTTATAATGGGAGCTTTTGTTATCCAACCTGATATGGGTCGCTCAGTTCCTTATATGAAACCGCATTCAACGGAAATTGCCGGACATGCTCAGTGTCCTGCGGGGAATGATCGTATTTTCAATAATATTTTCGCATCACCGACCACCCATTCGGGGTATGATGTCGGGTCGCTTGTTGTCACCATGGGTGGGAATGTATGGCTGAAGGGGACAACATCTTCTCCCTGGGAAGAGGTGGAACCGTATCGGCAATATACTTTTGAGCCAGGTATTCAGCTTGTGTTTAGTGAGGGTAAAGCCAGCCTTAATATGAAGACCAATGAAACCTGGCGTTCGGACAGGAGCCGCGATATTGTGACCTCCGACATTCTCGGCAAAGCTATCATCCCCGATATGCTCCACGAACACCGGGATGGAACGCCTTATGCGCTCGACACTGATTTTTTTGGAAACACCAGAAATGCAAATCCGTTTCCCGGCCCCTTTGAAAAGGTTATGAATGGAGCAGTAACTTTGTTTGTTCCCCGTGATACCATAGATGTTCCGGTTGATACGGCGGTGGTGACAATCAGGAAGTTTTCCGGAATAGAAAAATGGATGCAGGTTCAATTTGAAGGACGGGGGAATAGGGGGGGGCGACTCCGGGTAGTTGGCGAAAGGCCTTTGGGGAAGCTTCAATTGGATATTGTGGATATACAGGGCAAGGTGCTTATGCAACAGCAGGTGATTTCAGATAAACGGGAAACAGCTTTTGTTCTTAAACTGGATCAACCAGGGGTATACATGGCAATGCTGAGAATTCCTGGAAAAACGGTTTCACTAAAATTTGTAGTAAAGTAAGAATTAAGCGGTAAGGAAAATCAAAACCAAACGTCAATTGATTAGCCTAACGAAGCACATCGTACGAAGTAGGGTGTGTTGAGAAGGAAATATAGGAACTGAGTTTTATTGGTCTCATTCGTTAGTTAAAACTATGCGCTTTAGTGCAAGGCTTTAGCTTCTATTAATTTGTATCTGTATTTGAATTAAGATTAACGAATAATGATTTGAGATGTGCGAAGTTAAAAGTTTGACGGCATTGCCGTATTTTGAAGATCGTAAGTGCATTTTTTTACTTCTAATATCAACATTCGTTAATCGATATTCATAATTCAAAAAAGTTATTGGGTGCCGGTTTATAAATGAATTTCATTCATCTTCCGAACCTATGCACTTTCAGTGCATAGTGATTCAGTCCAATTTTTCCTCGTTTTAAAAGAGCCGCACCCAATTCTTTTCGTCCTCTGCGTCTTTGCGGTGACTGTTGTGTATTTTAAACAAGAGCCAGCTAAATGAATATCGATTACTTCTGCTGGTTGAAAAGAAACTATATTAAATTGGTGTATGTACGAGTATGGTTTCTGAAATACAAATTGTTTGGAGTGTACAGGGAATAAAATTGTGGGGTTTCCGGGGATTACTGGAGCCTGGGAATACTCAGTTATCAGGAGTTGTCACCCCACTCTTGCCCTCATCTGCTCTGTACTTCTGTAAAATTAGAAATAATCAAAAGACAGGTGTGTTTACTATAGGCAATAAATGAGGCCTATGAAGAATTGATTTTCATAATCCTATTTGTGCCTTCCTTCTTACCGTTTCTTGCTCATAGCTTTGTAGTATTAAATGTCCATTATAAATGGTTACAATGGTTATAGTGTTTTTATAAACCTTTTTTGGTTTTTAGTGATTAAATATCCTTAAAACCCGTAACTAAAGGTGTTTTGTGTTGACAAAGCTTTGTTTTTGCTTATTATAAAGATAAGATAAATATTTATCTGTGTTGTAAAATTGGATACATTGATGACTTCCTTTTTGAAAAATAGGGTATAATAGAGGGAAAATGATGAGAATTTTGAAATTGAAACAAATTATTACACAGAATTGTGTTCAAAAAATGTGGATTCTGGTTTTAACGCTAATCATTTATGGGGCGGCAAAAGAACCTGTGAATATCATTTTTGACACAGATTTTGGTCCGGATTGTGATGACGCGGGGGCACTAGCAATTTTGCACCGTTTTGCTGATCTGGGTGAAGCGCGAATTCTGGCAATGGCCATATCCACCAGTAATCCTAATGGTCCTGCGGCAATTGACGCGGTTAATACGTATTACGGGAGACCGGATATTCCTATTGGAACAATGGAAGGCAGTTGGAAACCGGATTCACCCTATACCAGTACCCTTGCTGATACAAACAGATATCCCAGTGATATTGGTCACCGTGATAATGTTCCTACAGCGGTCGAAGTATATCGTAAAGCTCTGGAAGCGGCACCTGATAGCAGTGTTACTTTTGTGGTAGTGGGCTTTATGTACAACATAAATCCCCTTATAAATTCAGAACCGGATTCTATAAGCCCTCTTACCGGCCTGGAACTTATTAAGAAGAAAGTAAAGCATTATGTCGGAATGGATGGGTTCTATCCTTCGGGACCAGGGTATAACTGGATTAGATCCTATGAATTACCTAAAGAATTTCTTGAAAAGTGGCCGACAGAAACACTCCACTCCGGTCAGGAAATAGGAGAAGAAATACGAACGGGTGGTGTCTTAAGTGGTAACGATTCTATAGTAAATGTTAATCCGGTTGCCATGGCTTATAAAATATATCAGGGAGCCGGCAGAGACCGACCTAGTTATGATTTGACTGCTGTATACCTTGCGGTGAGAGGTCTTGGCGATAGTTTGTGGACTCGTTCTGAAGAAGGTTGTAACAGTGCTAATTTAAATGGTGAGAACACTTGGGTGCCGGGAGATTGTGGACATTATTATATCATTAGAAATGCAGATGAATCGGTGGTTGAAGATACATTGGATGCCTTAATGATGCAGAAACCTGTACCGGATAGTTTGAAACCGGATTTCAATGAAGTGTGGCCACCGCTTGGTATTTCAAATAAAAGCGAGTTGTCCTATCAGGCACCAAAAGCTGTCCGGCAGGGAAGAGGGTTCTCTCTTTCGCTTTATTTAAACAATGATGCTCCGGTTGTTACCAAAATTTATACCACGGGGGGATCCTTGGTTCAAACGATTGATTCTGGGATGCAGCAAAAGGGAATGTTACATGTTACCTGGGCTGGTACGGATTCTTATGGAAAAATTGTTAAGCCGGGAATCTACTTTATAGCTTTTCATCTACCCGATGGAATCCATATGGCAAAGGTTTCTAAACTCCGGTAATTATTTTATTACACTGATTTTCCTGGTTACCTGCTGGTTTTTTGACCGGGCTTTGATAAGGTATACCTTTGATTTAATTACGGGATTAAAATTTGGTCGGACCAAGAGATTTGTTTGAATGGGTCAAAAAAAGGCGGTTTCTACTGCATATTTTGTCTTAGAGACCTAAAAACACTAATTGTTGTTTACTGGTTTTATAGCTAAATTAGCATCCAAAAGATTAAGATTTTTGTATTTGCTATTCTTAATCGTTGCTGCAAATATATGTAAAAAGTATACAACTATGAATTCGGAACAGATGCTGAAAAAACTGACAATAAAATTTTTAATTATCGCATTAAGCGTTTTGGCCGGTTGCCTGCCAGGCGTACTGGAAGAATCTTCCACTAAGAACCCCAAAGCAACTATTGAAATTCAGCCTGTTGTTCTTTTTAAATCCAATGGTATTGCTATAGCGCCCGATAGTGTAGAAATTATGGTCTTTACTGTGAAATATGGTAATATTTCAATCACTGAGAGCTTTCCGTACAATGCCCATAGTGGTACTATTCGCAATATACCCATTAATGTTCCTTTTACAATTAAGGTAGAGGGTAAAGATATCTCAGGAAATGTGATTTTTACCGGATTAGAGGAACATGTAGGAGATACAAAAAATATTTCAATAACCATTACTGCCGAAGATGTTTCCCCCAAACCACCATCAGCACTTAAACTCACTGCCTTGTCTTCTTCTTCAATCCAGATTGAATGGACGGATAACTCAAACAATGAACTGGGTTTTATCATTGAACGAAGTGTTAATGATACGGTATACACTCCGGTTGATACTACTATTGCCAACTTAACCGGCACGGTTGATTCAAAAAATTTACAGCCATCTTCTATTTATTATTATCGCATTGCTGGTTTTAATGCATCCGGGAAAACGTCCTATCTTTCTTCTAAAGCAATTAAAACTCTTTCTCTTATAAAAAAAGATACCATGCCTCCGGTGGTTGTATACACTAATGTCCCTTCCAGGCATCCTTATTCATTATTGACTATAAGAGGAACGGTTACTGATTCCAGTGGAGTCTTCGCTCTTATTTCTGGTGAAAATAGTGCTCAAATAAATATTGACAGTACTTTTGAATTGAGTGTTCCCCTCTCTACCGGGCCAAATGTAATTATTATCAAAGCAACAGATAAAAGCCCCCAGAACAATACAAAAAGTGACACCTTAAATGTCACTTTCGATCAGTCTCTAAGCGATACTATTCCACCGGTAATAAAAGTTATGCAGCCGGCTAATGGTTCGATAGTGTACGCCCTTAGCAAGACAATTACGGGGACTGTAGTCGATGACGGAGGAATTAAAGTATTTATAGTGAACGGAGATACTGTCATCCCTGATAGTCTGCACAATTGGTCGACTGTGGTTACTTTTACCGGCGAAGGGCTCCAGACTGTACGATTGATTGCTATTGATAGCAGTGATGTCATGGCAAGAGATTCAATTACCCTGACGGTCAATACCAGTGTGGAAGACACAACCAAACCTGTAGTAACTTTTTTGGATTTACATACGAACGCATTAACAGTTTCTTCAACGCAACTAATAAGGGTAAGTATTAATAAAACTAATCTGGAATCAGTTTTAATCAATAATCAACCGGCGGCGTACTCTGGTAATGTGTGGTCTTACACGGTGTCACTTACTTCTGATACCAATACCATTATGGTTGTCGCTATTGACAGTTTGGGTAATCAGGGTTCTAATAGTATTAAGCTTATTCTTAACCGTCCACCGCAAATACACAAAACACCCGAAACCAGACCTATCTCCATAAATGTTGAATATAAGGATACTGTCCAGGCAAGCGACGAGGATGGCGATAGCATTTATTACTTTATGGAATCTGGGGTGGAGTTTATGCAAATAGGCCTGTATTCCGGGGAAATTACCTGGACACCTACCGATACGGGAATCGTCCGTTGTACGGTGTACGTGGTTAGTAAGTATGACTATAGCGATACCACTATTTGGTCTCTTCGGGTGTATGATTCAACAACAGTGATTGAACCGCCCGGAAAGGTAGTGTTGGATGCACCAGACAATGTCACTGATACAAGCATGTTGTTGATATGGTCAAAAAGTGATGAAGAGGGTTTTTCATCTTACGAAGTCTCTGTTGCAACCATTTCTGATTCTGTATTGTTTATCGAAAAAATTGATGACCAAAATGTAACGACTTATCTGGTAACGGGGTTACAAGAACAAACAACCTATTTGTTTACAGTCAAAGTGCTTGTGGATGGGGCTAATTCAGTAAGCAACAAAGTGTCGGCAAAAACATTAGCAACACCCGTGCATCTTTCCTACCCGGATAGTATTCAGGCCAATAGTGTGATTCTGAATTGGACAAAAAGTACTTCGGATGATTTTGTATCTTACAAGGTGTATTATTTGACGTCCCATGATACTACACTTGTGGATACCATAAATGACATTAACACTGTTCAATATGCAGTTTCTGGCCTTATGGAAGTCACAATTTATAATTTTTGGGTTTCTGTACATGATAGTACCAGCGATGTATTGAGTAATGTTGTTTCTGCAACGACCCTCGCTATCCCGCCTGGGAAGATTACACTATATAGTGATCCGTATCATTCAGATACATCTATTACGCTAGTCTGGTCAAAAGCTCAGGATGCTGATTTTATCAGTTACAAAATTTATTACTCAACAAAGAGCTCGGTCATAACCCCTGAAACAAGTTTGTTCATCGATTCGATTACTGTTGCTAATGATACCAGTTATTTGATCACAATACTGGAGGATAATACCATCTATTATTTCAAGATCTTTGTGTTTGATTCTGACACTTATACAGGCAGTGATTCTATAAAGATTAGGACCTTTGATACCGTTATTGATCCACGTGATAACAACCACTATTCCGCAAAATTTCTAGGAGGTCGCATGTGGATGCGTGAAAATCTGCGATACAAGCCTGAATCATCTACAACATGGTGTCCCGATTCGTCTGGTTCAGGTAGTAATGAGGAAAATTGTGATGAATATGGCAGATTATATGACTGGAATACTGCTACCGCTGATGACCATGTGAATGGAAACGGTAAAGATATCTGTCCGCCGGGTTGGTTTTTACCATCTGATGACGACTGGCAAGATGTTGAGCAGGAAGCCGGAATAACTCAATCAATTACATGGCAGTTTGGTGTTCGAGGTTCCCCAGTGGGTAAGTATTTTAAATCAAAAATAATGGGTGGTAATGATTTATTAGATTTTACGGTATATGCAACAGGTGGGTATGTTGATTCGTACCTGACAGGGTTTGGAAGTGAAAGCTATTTTTGGACTGCAACTGAAGCCGTAACGGATAGTGCTTATGCTCGGCAGTTTTCTACTTCACATGATGGTATCGGGCGAATTGGGTGGAAAAAAGCAGATGGCGCATCTGTACGCTGTGTCAGTTACTAGAAAATCTTTACTTTACCACAATTATTTTTTTCGTTACCTGCTGGCTTTTTGACCGGGCTTTGATAAGGTATACCTTTGATTTAAGCTCGGGAACAGACACAAAATAATTACCTGCACCAGAAATAATCCGGGTATAGATAACTCTGCCTGATGGTTCAACCACATCAATTAAAAAAGATTCGTTCCCGGTGATTTTAACCGCCAGTTTTTGCAGGGAATTATCCCAGTGAAAGGCAGCATTACCAGACTTTGCTTTGGGCTGTGGAGCAGTCTTTACTTCGCCCACTGTTACGGTAAGTGTTTTGGCTGAGTCCGGCACAAGGGATTGTATTCCGGGTAACGTCGCGAGGTCTTCCGTTCCCGGTTCACCTACTTTAATGGTGTAGGTTCCGGCAGCAAAAACCTTTGGACGAAAACTGGTTCCTTTGATGCGCAGTGTGTATACTTTTTCGCTGGTTGCCTCATTAATAATCTGTACAACGGGGTCAGTCATACCTTTAATATCGAGTGTGGGCAAATATTGAACAGCCTTTCTGCCGTAGTTGTCTGTTTGTGCGATAGTCAAAGGCCATCCTTTGTATTGGGCATCTGTACGGGGGTTTGCCTGACGAGGCCAGTTTTCAAGGGTAATAGTGCGGTCGGGTTTGTTGAATTTAACAATACCATATCCGGGGACCCAATCGTGCAATTCTGAAGGCGTTTTTCCTGTTACATGAGGATTGGCTACTGCCCATACGGTCATTTTATTGCCGAACCCATCTTCAAAGTCTCCGGTTATGTGGTGGTTAACCATACCGACATTCAGAATGTCTGTGCCAATATAGTCAGGCATTCCGGGCTGCCTGTTTTGTCCTTCGTTTCGGGGGAGCCACGCCCTTGGATAATAATTTGCGATAGAAGGAACACAAAGCGAATAACCGGCATCACCGTAAGCATCCACACCGTGATGTACCATCGTAGCAAGATGCTGGTCACCGGCAATCATCACCGCAAAAGCTTTACGAATAAGTTTTAAGGCCTTGTTACGACCGGTCTGGGGCCATCCATTGGAATCAAGGTCAGCCGTTAATTCTCCGTCGGTGTGGTGATGGGTAGCGCAGTTTGCAAAGATAGTTGCTGAAAGTACTGATTTCATCGTAATACCGTTTTTCCAGTCTGCAGCCCAGGCCTCAAGAAAGTTCAGCTGCCGTTCGCCGAGAAGGACAGCTTCGGGAACATCAACGACTTCGGGGGTATATCCCGGAGTGTTTACCTTAATATGATCAGGCCGCTGACTTGCCTGCCACATAGCGTCAGGCACGACTCCCTGTGGTCCTGTTTTAAATTTACGGTCTTCGATAATTGCAAAATTAACACCTCCCACCGTAAGGTCGGTGTAATAAACTCCAATCCCCTGGGCTACAGGAGTTGCATCAAAAGGGTCTGGTAAGTGGGCTGTTTGAGCCCGTTCTACTTCTTTAACATAATCAGCACTGTTTATATATCCGCCGTTATTGTATCCATTTATACCACTGGCTTTAATGCCCCCTTCTCCGAAGAGATTCCCCTGGCCGGCATCGTGATCATCGGGCAGGCAGACGACAGGTATGTCTCTGAACAGTTCTCCAAAGTCTTTGCCGAACTGTATCCAGTTCTGAAAATGCTGGGTGTGATTGTACACCTGATCACCGGAAAAGAAGAGCAGGTCGGCACCGTGGAGGGTCATATTGTCTACAATATCCTGTTTTGTAAGCTCACCACCCCTCTTATCGGTTGCGTTACCGGTAAAGGCCGCAACGACAATGGTGTCTTTGTCCACCGGGTCTTTGCGGACCACTCCCGACCAGCTGTCCCCTGAGTAGTTTATACGGTATGGCATGTCTTTTGTCTGGTCCCAGTTCTCAACCCGGAATAATGCAGTCCACCCTGCTGTGATGACTGTAGCGGTGTCAACAGCCTTCCAATCACCGTCGTTAATTTCAAGAATGGCTGTTTTGCCATAGCTGGAACCCTGAGCAAAAAGCTGAACATTCATCTTTAACACGCCTTTGTGTACCGTGTGCATTGCAAAAGCAATTTTCTGCCCGTGTGACAGGCCTGTAAAAAGAAAAAATAATGTAAGTACGGTTATAAATGGTTTTTTCATGACTAAGGTGTACTCCCTGTGTTGATTTTAAAAAATATACTTCTGTTCATCATTTGATGTAATATAAACCTGATTCCGGTCTTTGGTTTTCAAAGTTTAACTTTACCCATGCCGCTGACACATTCTGGTATCGAATTTGTATTTCATCCAATTGTCCTGCAAAAAAATGACGCGATAATTCAGGGATCCACTGCCCTGCCAGACGGCCTCCTCCAATTTTCCAGAACCCGTCGTAGGTTTCTGCCCGGGTGACGTCCGGATTGGATGCAACCAGTATGCCGTCTAAAAATAGTGTTTGACCATGGATGGGGGAAAGTGCGGCACATACCTGGTGCCAGTTACCATCGAAATAGGATTGTGAAGTAGTGATTACCCGTCTGACGCCCTGATACTGGCCTGTGGAATCCTGGTAACCAAGGAGGAGAGAGTCTTCCGCACTTAGGAAAACGGGTACAGGCGAAAAAACCGCAAAACGGATAAAGCCGCTATCATCCATGTATATCATCCTATCATGATTATAATATTCATAGATAAGTGAGTCATTTTCAAACCCTATCAACTTTCCGCCTGCTGAGTCTGCTTTGAACCAGAGTGAAATAGCAAAAACCTGTGGGTTGTCATATTTTTGTCTGGTAAAGAGATATTCATTAATTCCGTTAAACCAGGCGGAATTCCCAATAACGCCGGGGACGACAGTATCTTTGCTCATATTGAGTGCATGGGCGAGGTTCCCGGCAGTACTTGCATCTCTAAAAGCAAATTCATCGGGGAAAGCACTCTCAGCGGGTACCGCACTTGTCTCTTCAAAGTGCCAGACGCCGGCATAACCATGTTCGGCATTAAAAACAACAGGCAGAGTTGAAGATGCGGGAGGGCTGCTATGATCTGTATACATATAAAAATACTGATTGTCGTTGTTCCCGTAAATGGTATCAATAAGCACCCAAACTTCTGCCTGTTTACGTTCTACATCCCAGGAAACGATGTCGTACGGAATTTGGGTAAAGGTATCATCTTTGGTAAAACGCAGGTCAGAGCCGTCCGGCCTGGCGTGGGAAAAAAAATCAGGGCCGGTTGTGGAATCGTTTAGACGAAGTAATAAAGGATAGGCAAGAACATCCTCCTTGATGTTTGCACCAGAAGAAGTTGTGTTCATGGTTATGGTATATTGTTGTTGCCATTCTCGATAAGGGCCAAGCAGGGTGTTTTTACCTGAATTAATTGTTACAGCGGTAAGTGGAAGAGCCGTATCCAGGTCAGAAGACGGGTGAAAGTAGTGGAGTTCGGTAAAGGTGCCCGCAGGAATACCTGATAGTATTGTTTGACCAGATTGGATATCTTTATCGCTGATTACCGTCCTGGTATTTGTTCCGGGTAAATAGAGAATAGTGCCTGCTGCAGGTGCTTGCTCAGTTAAAGATAACGTAAGCGTCCCAGGAAAATGGAGCGTTACCGTTATATTTTTGAGGAGTGTTGTGTCGCTCATTTCAAGGTTTTGAAGCAGTGCAATCGTGCTGTTATGTTCGTTGCGAGCCTCGATGTTATAGATATCCGGGTTGAGTTCCGTAAAAAGAAAATATCCATTACTGTCGGTTTGAACAGTCTGGTAACCACTGACCTGGCGCAGGGCACTATCAAGTGGAGGACGGTAATGCTTTGTAAACAGGGTTACCTGGACTGAAGGTACTCCATTGCCTGTGCTGTCATAAATTGTTCCGGAAATACCGTTGGTTGTTTCAGAGCCCCAACCGGCCTGGTTGTCTGTGGTACCACATCCGTTGAGTACAAAAAGCAGGAAGATAAAATTGGTTATGATGTATATTAATTTCCTCATATCGCCCCTCCTGTTTGAGTCAGAGGAAACAGTTGAAGATTGACTTGCATGACCCGATCGGGATTGTCACAGGCTTTTACCACTTCAAGCACATTTTTTCGATATTCCCGGCCCAGTTCCCTGATTTCTTCTAAAGCAGCATCAGAGACTGTTACGGTAAGTGTAGACATATCACGACTCTCTTTTGGGTGTCTTCCAAGTGACTCGTGGGCAAGAAGGAAAACCGATTCCTGGAACTGTTGAATGGCGATGTCATGCCATTTTTCACCCGTTGTAATAATCTCGTTCTCAGGCCGGTACCTCCCGTTTTTGTCTTTGGTAACAATCCCCAGATTACAGAGAAGGCTCAGGCTTTCTCGTGCCTGATGTTCGCTTATGGGAGGGGAAAGTTGTGAGGCGAGCAGTGTATAGTTTCCTTTGAAATCAAAAAAATACAGTAACCCTGCAATTGCGGTGTGGTACCATTTTTGGTAAAACTTATATTGGGCTCCTTTTAATTGTACTGTTTTTAATTCCTGCATGCCAATAAGGGTTTCAAAATGCTTTTTGATATCAGCGTCTTTTTTGGCTTTGTTAAAAGCGAGCAATAAACCAAAATAGCGTTTTCGTTTTTGGTCCAGCTTGAGGTAGTTTATAAAACGATCTGCAGCCTTAGCTGAGAGATGGCGCTCGTACTGAAGGATTTTTACAAGATTACCAGCAGGTATGTGTACCTTATCACCAAGATACCGGTAGGAAAAATAGGAATGTAATTTCTTTTGTTCAAAGAAATAATCAGACAGGTATTTCCGATAATCGAGGTAGTTTAACAGGTCTGGCATCATTCAAAATCCTGTATTTAAGATAAGCAGAAGTAAATATTATGCAACACGTTTTTGATAACACTTAGATGTATATTAACCTTTAAAATTGATAAAATAATGGGTTATATGCTTATTTAGCCAGATTTATATAGTGGATTTTGATAACACTTTTCTGCTTCTCGAAAAAACAAAAATATTTTCTGATTTTAGCGGTCGCTATTGGCGGTTTTACCCGGAGGACACATACTTAATTAAAGTGGTGTTTGTTAGAATTTTGTCGTTGGAGATATTAGTTAAAAGTGGATTCAGCCAAAAATGGAGGTATTCAAAGCAGGTCGGACAAAGAGACATACCTGAATATTTCAAAAATAGGCGTTTTCAGCTGTGTTTTTGTGCTTTAGAGGCAAAAAAAGCATCTTTCAGCATATCTAAAGAGTGGGGTAAACCTACTCTTCTGTTAGTGTGGCTCTAAAAAATTGTGTGTTACCAGGTAATCAACGATATCTTCGGCCATATGCAAGTTCCCCAAAGCATTAGTATGGAAATCATTTTTGTAACGATTATAAATACGCTTATTATCTATTAAAGGGAAATCGTTCTTATCGCAAAGTTGAGCAAGAAATTTATAGGGTTTCCGATAGTCAAACTCATAAGTAACACCATCGTAGTCTGCATAGTCTTTATCGTTTTTGGTATATATTTGATTATGGTCAATATGCCATTGCCTTATGCCTTTTTCACCGGATACGGAAAATACAATAAATTTAGCGTTATGGGCCTTTGCTACAGAATCCATTCTTATCATGAGTTGTTCAAGAAGTCTCCATTGGTAGTTAATCTTTTTATTGGTAACATTCCATACACTATCAACCGCAGAGTTATAGTGCCAGAGACTCTTTCCTATTGGCCCCTGATCTTTTACGATCCGTACCTGATTAGGAGAAAGATAAGACGATAATGAATATTTTTGTTTTAGAAATTTTATGTGGTGGAGAAAAAAGCTTTTAGTGACCAAGCCAACTACAACATCGCCAAAGGTTTGCCTAGCTTTTACAGAGTCTGCAATGGCCTGTAACCTCTCCTTTCTATACTGTCTTCTGTCTATGCGATGTAATGTATTGTTTTCGAGGTTGTAGTAAAAGGGTTTTGGTCTACCGGTCAGTTTCTCTTTTCCTGGTTCAAAGTATATATCGAACAAATCGTTTAAACAAAACTGGTAAATGACTATATCCGGTTTATAATGTATTCCTTCGAGCATGAGCGCTTCCAATGACTGGTCTGTCCCCCAACATCCCATGCCCATGCTTATGGTTTCCACATTATAACCTTGCGCTTTTAAGAGATTTTCAACATGACGAGAATAGTTATCTTTGTTGCATACATGAGCTTTAGTGTATGAATCACCTATACAGAGAATTCTTTTAACACTATCAGGCTTTTGGAGTGTATGTTCTACGTCTTTCCACCCTTCACTATTCGTAGTCCATTCACAAGTGTCTTTGTAGTCCGGATCAATAAAGGGGATCTGGTGATTGGGGAGATCATGCCAACCATATAAGCTGTCTTTTGGTGACCATTTTGCACCTGCTCGCATGAATACGGGTTTTGGTAGTAATATTCTTGATAATATTTCCAGACTGGTAAAACAAAAAATGGAAATGGTCCCGGTTAGAATACACTTGAAAATCATTTCTTTAAGTGTATCTGTTCGTTTGAAAATGAAACTTGCAAGGATGAACAATAAAAGAAAAGTTTGAAGATAGGGAAGAAAAAATGATATACCGAAAGTCAAGACTTCTCCATCTCCATCACCAAACAAAGCATCAAAAACAACTTCAGCTATGCCGGAAATTAAAAACAGAAAAATGAGGAAGAGTCGAATGAACGTTTTTCGTTTTTGATTAGACATTTTGTTAATCCTCAAGGGCAATCTATTGTTGGAATTAAAAATATGTAAATTCAAAGGAAAAGAGGAATGTTAAAAGACATTGAATTTGTGAAATACGATAAAAAAGCCGATTAAAGCTTTTTTCATGCCTTAATGGTATAAAACCACTATTAGAATCATTTTTTCAAGTAGCTTTAGAGTGGTAAAAATGTACATGCTTTAAAGCTGCAAGGAAAATTTTTGTTCAAAATTGGCCAAATTAATCAAAAAACAGTAAGAACCAGGTTCAATCTCATTGACAATAATTTACAAGTGGAAGTAGTGTTTTTATAGGAGTATTTTTTGACTTTTGCTGTGCAAAAAAACTAATAGGACATTATCTTATATAATATAGTCGAATTGGTTAAAGGGTTTGTTTAAATCGATTTTTTTAAATTTGGAATGACAAAACATAACACCTGCTTTTCGGGGTATAGGATATCGTAGATTGAAATGTTATCAGGTAAATAATTTCAGGATGTTACATATGAAAATTTTAATTATAGCTCTCTTGGTTGTGTCTTTTCTTCCGGGCCAGGACAACCTCCTTCGCAACCCGGAATTTCAGTATTTTTCATCCACTAAAGCCCTGACCAGTCAAAATGTCGCTTATTGGGACTTTAATTGGAGAGGTGATATAGAGGTTAACTCTGGTTCTTCCATACCAAGTCAAATTACTGCAACGGGTAATGTGGTTGAAATAAAAGCGGGAAAAAAATTCTGGCAATTTGCCAATCTGGGCCAACTGGGACTGGGGAACGGGGACGCGGTCAGCTTAAAAGTAGAAGGGTATCAGTCAAAAGCCTCATCCCTTACCGCACATTTGGCGCTTATGCTTATAGAGAGTGCTGATGGTACCTGGAAGCCCAGCAGTTGGGGAAGCACCGATACCAGGACCTTTTCAAAACATGCCCGGGGAGAACTCATCCGCGTACCGGATAAAACCGCACAGTCTGCTTCCTCCACAGGTACTTTTTCTGTTAAAGTGGAAAATCTGAGCGTGACAGCAAGTTTTTCTCATACCACAGAGTCCTATGCTTCCTATAAAAATGCTGCGGGTATTCTGGTTGAATTTGAGAACGTATCTGATCAGAGTGTTTGGATTCATTCACCGGTTTTGGTTAAAGGCTCTGCTGTACCGGGTGTTGCTCCTGAAAATTCCAGAGCTTTGCCTGATTTCTACCGCCGGATTCCACGTACTATGGCTAAACTAAAGGCCGGAGAACCTATCCATATTATGACGCTGGGTTCGAGTATCGACCGTGGTAGTGCTAATCCGCCCTTGTTTATTTATGACGAAAATCCTGCGTCGGGTTCTTTTAAATTTCCATTTGCAAGCTCGTCAGTTACGGTAAGTAGTGTTTATCCGTTATGGAAAGGATACATCGGATGGTGGCAACATTATTATGTGTATACGGGCCGTACCCGCAGAGACCTTTTACGAAAATACGATTATGATATAAAAGATATGATGCTGAATATTATGGCACTTGATGGTGCCAGTATAGGTGAAACTCATTCGGGTTTTGAGGAATATGCAACCTTTACCGGAGAGAATGTTTTACCCAGTCCCGAATCCAATGGTCATGAGTCGGGCTATACCTGGGCACAGCTTTATCCTTCTCTTTTTGCCGCAGGTACACCCGCACCGGATTTGGTTGTTTTTGGTCATGGTCATAATGAGATGATTGACTGGGGCCATGTGTCGGCCTCTTTTGAAGGGGCGGTGCGCTGGTTTCAGCGACATTACCCGGATGTGGAATTTGTCAGTTGTATGTATATGATAGATAAAGGAGAAACAAACTCCTTTTACCCCGATGTCAGGGCTATGTTTGAGTATTATGATATTCCCTTTATTGACGCAGCTCAGCTAAAGGTTGACCTGGAAAAGACCTGTAATAAATATTCTCTGGCACCGGATGGTCTGCATCCCCAGGCAGCCGTAAATTACATGTGGGGCCAGTTGCTTAATCAGGCTTTTGAATTGCCTGCTGAACCTAAGTCTGATATTCCCCAAAAATATCTTCCATCAAAACGTTATGACCCTTATGCCTATGGTTGGGAGGGCGATATGCTCCGTATCAACAGGGGCCATGCCCGAATTGTTGCAAAAACCAAGGTCGTCCTGGAAGACTGTGCTTTTGTATCTTTTGTGAAGGCTTCTAATCCTTCAACCATATACATAGATGGGAAAAAATTTGAGTTTAATGCAGGAGCAGGAACGGGTTGGTCTATGAATTCGGCCTATGGAAGAAATGCTTCATTCATGCATGGAATGCTTTCCCTGGGTGACAGGCATATTATTGAGGTAACAGGTTCATCTCCGGATATTGCAGCAATAGACTTAAAGGTTGCTCCTGATAGAGAGTATTTTCCTGCTGAATCCAGTAAGTGGCAGGGAGCGGCTGCAACACAAACTTTCACTTCCTATTGGGGGGCACCCTATGGTACAAAAATGTTTGTTATCCCTCAAAATGGAAGTGTTACTATAGATGTTAAAGCAACGGACCTGTCTGTGGCTTATGTGGATAACGCCGGAGCAGGAACTCTGGAAGTGACTGTTGATGGGGAAAGTAAGTTAAGTGTTTCTACCGCAGTGCCTTTTTCCGGAGTTTCTGGTGGAAGTTATTACATGGAAAATCGTAGGGGTATTCGTGATCTTCCCTATACTACACACAATGTTACTTTGAAAGCTACCGGTGGTTCAGTGTCTATTCTTGGTCTCTATACCTATAAAGAAGATACCACTTTTGGGTTGGCGAATCAGGCTCCAACTGATATTTCACTTTCGGAATCGGTTGTACAAAGCAATACTCCTGTTGGAAATGTTATCGGGATATTATCTGCAGTAGACCCTGATGAGGCTGATTCTGTCTTTACATTTACTCTTGCGGATAGTGCTGATGGGGTTTTATTTACCATTACTGGTAATCAGCTTAAAGCTAATTCGGCATCTGGGTATGATACGGCCCGGGACTACACCATAAAAGTAACTGCTTCAGATGATGAAGGGGCTTCTTTTTCAAAAGTGTTGGTGATTAGTGTCCAACATTCAACCGGAGTTTTGCGGAAGCCGATTACATTGAATAGCTGGTTAAAGGCAGAGAAGCTGGAACTATTGAATCTTCAGGGGAAATTGGTGCTTACGATACATTCAGGCCCGGAACAGAAAATTAACTTACGGACGTCTTTAAGCGGATTACAAGGAAAGAGCGGTTTATATTTTGCCAGGTTGTATAATAATGGAATGGTGAGTTTGAGGAAGGTTGTTTTAGAGTAAATTGGTTATGATGCTTAAAATGAATGAAGAACTAACAATCGTCAGTTCGAAACCCGACCTGCACCGGCATAGCTTTGCGAAGCCGTGAGGGTTGTATCGGAAAGTCAATATAGTTGCATACTTGTTTAAAATCAGGCCGCTATGTTGTGTTCTCGATATGCTCCGCTTCCAGCGGATCTACTCGAACTGACGATAAAATTATCATGTTAATTTTATTGAAACGATGAACACAGTGATATGCTTGGTTTCGGGAGATATCAGAAATATGCTAAAGTTTTTTACAGTATTCATGATTACTGTTTGCACGGTTTTTGCAAATGCAGTATGGGAAAGACCAGTGGTACTTCCTGTACCGGAGTCTGTTTCAGGTGTTGCAAATCCTATTGTTTCGCTTAATGGTACCTGGAAATTTACATTAAGTCCGACGGGAAATTTCTGGGAAAATACGGTGGATCCCTCTTCCTGGAGTGATGTTGTTGTTCCGGGAGAGCTTGCCATGCAGGGCTTTGCCATACAGCAAAATATGGAATTTCCCTATAAAAAAGAAATTCAAATTCCTGCAGATTTTGCAGATAAGAAAGTGTTCCTTCGGTTTGACGGGGTGTATTCCTATGCACGGGTATGGGTAAATGGTACACACATCGAAAATCATTATGGTGGGTTTACCTCCTGGCAATGTGAAATTACTTCTCAGGTAAAGCCAGGAGAAAAGGCAATGATTACGGTTGGGGTAAAAGACCTCTCTGACGATTTATCTACCGCTTCTCATTATGCAAAACACCTTATTGGTGGAATTTTAAGAAATGTGACTCTCTACGCCTTGCCCAAAAACCACCTAACTCGCCTACATGTAGAAACCGATTTTGATAACAGTTATCAGGATGCAGTCCTCAAAGTAATGGCAGGGATAGATTTTTCGAATGGGGATAATGCAACTATTCAATTACAATTATCGGATCCGGCAGGTGCTCCGGTATCTATTACTCCTTCTACAATTTCTTTAACAAAAGCAACTCCTGAAGATACCATCGAAATTGCCGTCTCAAATCCCCTGAAATGGGATGCGGAACATCCAATGTTGTACACCTTAACCGCACAAGTAAATGGCCAAACTGAACACCTTCCTTTTGGATTTAGAGAAATTAAAATTGATGGCAATAAAATGCTGGTGAACGGAAAAGAAGTTAAACTGCGTGGTGGAAATATGCACAGTATACATCCAACACTTGGTCGAGTCAGTCTGGATGATTTAACCGAGACAGATGTGATACTCTATAAACAGGCCAATGTAAATCTTATCCGCACTTCACATTATCCCCCAACAGACAGGCTTTTGGATTTGTGCGATAAATATGGAATATATGTTGAAGACGAAACTGCTGTTTGTTGGGTAGGCCCACTTCATCCTGGTCCCAGTTATTATGATGATCTGAGTAAAACAGGCATGTTTCTTACCCAGTTGGGAGAAATGGTAGAGAGTCACCGAAGCCATCCTAGTGTTGTTATCTGGTCACTAGGGAATGAAAGTTACTGGGGTAAAAATTTTCAGAAAGAAAGAGATTATTTAAATGCCGAAGATCCTACAAGACCGGTTATTTTCAGTTTTCCGGACAGGCAGAAGGTTGCGCCGGTAAGTGGGTATGATATTTATAGTCAACATTATTTTGAATATAACGTTGATCTGGGAAAGGATAATATGCCTATGTTGCATGATGAATATGCCCATGTATCCTGTTATAATCTGCCAGACCTTAACAGGGACCCCAATGTTCATAACTATTGGGGTGAAAGTATTAAGAAATTCTGGGAGAATATGTTTACCACAAGTGGAAGCCTGGGTGGAGCTATCTGGGGCACCATTGACGAGATATTTTATCTTCCGGGTGGTAATGCTGTTGGTTATGGTCCCTGGGGCATTTTTGATGTCTGGCGCAGACCTAAACCAGAATATTGGCACACTAAAAAAGCTTATTCTCCCATTCGTATTGAAAATAAGGCGTTGGCCTATCCCGGGAACGGAAGTAGTGTGTCTATGCCCATTAAAAACTGGTTTGACCACACTAATTTAGACGAAGTAAAGGTTGTATGGTCACTCTCAGGTTCACGGGCGGCCAAGGGCGAATTAACAGGTCCCGATGTTGCACCCCATAAAGAGGGTCTTTTAGAAATACCCGTGGGAACTTACCAGGAAAACGATGTGGTCGGGCTGCAGTTTTTTGACTCCCAAAACATAATGGTAGATGAGTTTAAGCTTCCTATAGGTGATGTAAATATGGATTTTCCGGCAGTGCAGGGGCCAGCGCCTTCGATAAATGAAACTGCTGAGGCTATAACGGTAACAGGGGATGATTTTACCGTTACTTTTAGTAAAACAACGGGACTTATCAGCCAGGGAGTATATAAGTCACAAAATATAATTTCCGGCGGGCCCTATTTACATCATTTATATAAAGGGAAGGATCTGGATATTTCATCTCTTAATACTGGTACCTGGAGATTGGGGAGTATTAATGCCACTACTGCAGGTAATGAAGCGGTAATCAGTATTGCGGGGAGTTATACTTCTTATAGTTGCAGTTTTGAAGTACGGATTGATGCTGCAGGTTTAATTACTACAAATTATACTATCAATTCGTTTCCTGCTAATACTACGGAATTTGGTATTGCTTATGTGTTGTATGGTAAAATGAATCGCCTTTCCTGGAAACGTAAAGGTTTATGGTCAAGTTATCCCGGTACGCATATCGGACGTAATATGGGAACGGCTGATAAGATGAGAGGTGGGATAAGTCAGGCTTATGGTGAGGCACCTGTTTGGCCCTATAAAGATGATATGATTGACTTCTTTCTGGATAAAACAGGCGGACAGAATGGAACCAATGATTTCAGAAGTACCAAAGGCTACATCTATTATGCTTATGCCTATGAATCTGGTTCATCAGAAGCCGTTCGGGTGGAGTCTAATGGAACTCAGGCTGTAAGGGCTGAGAAATTTTCAGGTACGGTTGACGGTATTATCGATGATGGCAATACTGGAGTGAAGTACTCTGGTAACTGGAGTGCGCATACGGATGCCGGTGACCTGAATGGTACGGAGCACTACAGTAACGAAACTGCTGCATCTGTGGAGTATGCGTTTACAGGCTCTTCTATTAGCTGGTATGGCTCTAAAAATAAAAACCAGGGTATTGCAGAAGTCTATATCGACAACAATCTGGTTAATGGAAATGTTGACTGTTATAATGGCTCAGGAAAGATGTATCAGCAGATTTTGTTTAGTAAACAGGATTTAACAGATGCATCTCATACGATAAAAATTGTGATAAGTGGCAAAAAGAACGCAGCTGCTTCTGACAGTTATATTGTGATTGACGGGTTTTCAACAACAGCAAATGATGCCAAAGATAACTGGCCGGTGAAACTGATTGTAAATGACCAGTGGAGTTACCCTAATATCGGATGGGGCAATTATACCGGTAATATTTCCCTTAGTGCAGGATATAAGGGGACTGTTAAAATGCGCTTAACAGTTATTGATTCAAGCGAGATACTATCTGTAGAACCCAGGTCTATTGTTCAAAGACATAGTAAAAGCTTACTTTTATCAGGGAAGTATATTTCGTCTATTGATGGAGGCGTAATACAGTATTTCATTTCTCGTCCTGAAAATGTACAGTTTAGTGTGTATTCGCTATCTGGAAAGAAGCTCTATCTGGAGACAATACCAACAGAAGTTTCGGGTTGGCATACTATTTCTCTTGCAGGGAAATTACATAGTACAGGTCTATATATATTTAGCTTAAAAACGGTAGGTCAATCATATCAAGGAAAGTTCTGGGTAACCAAAAAATGACTTGTTATAAAAACAGTTTCTGGGTACTGGAAATACCACCAGACTTTGTTTTCAGGAAGTATATACCTGAAGGTAGAGAGCGAAGGTTGTAAGTGGTTTTGGTTTTTCCTGATGCATTAAAATGGAGATTACCCTTTAAGTCATATATGCTTATCTCGAATGGTTCTTCTCTATACATATAGAGTAGCCCCTGGGAAGCAGAGCTTACTTCTGGTTGAGTAGACTGATGTGGGATTGACCCGGTAATAATTTCACCACATAAGGTTGAGTCGCTTAGGGTGGCCTGGGATGAGTAACCCTGGAACGCTGAATCTGTGCAGCCCCATACAATGGGACTTTCTGCCAATGGCTTATCAAAGTGTACCAGCCAGTTGTACAATGGCTTTTGGGTGTAGTATCCTTTAAGGCTGTCGCTATCGTGAACATTACCACGTGCAGCATTGTCGGTGGCGGCATCTACAAAGTCATAAGCAGAATAGGCATAGCGAAGTCGCTTGTTGTTTGCCTCAGGTGCTTTGGTCAGGGTTATTATGATATACTTACCTTTGATCGCGACTGATTTAATATCGGTACTCTGGCTGGAATCGAAATACTCAAAGCCTTTGAAAGGGCGCATAGGCAGAGTCCCTGCCTGATACACATTGTCGAAAACTAAAGATCCCACAGGATTGAGTTCGAGTACAATGCTATCTGCATGTTGAATAACTGAGATAGGCATGAGGGGCTTCCATTCCTTTTTTTCGCGCAATACCCGGTGCATCGCTTTGGCGTAATATTCTCCTAACAAGCGATAACCATGGTTGGTGAGATGCAGGCCATCGGAATAAGCAAAGAAATATTTTGGTGTAACCAAGTAGAAATTGGGATTCTCTTCCGCTGCTTTTAGTTGGTCATAAGGAATGCGAGACACAGCCCAGTTGTTTTCAAAAATGGATTGGGAGCTCATCTGGCAGATAAACATGGGGACGTTCTGAATTTGACCAGTGTGGGATTTGATATCGGTTTCATAGTCTTGTTGAAACTGTATGATGTTTTGTAAATAGCTGGTGGATTTTTCAAAGTGATCTGTTTCTCCATGAATAAGAGAAATGCCCTCGACAAGGTATGTACTCCCTGCTGTCCTGACAGCCTGCATTGCACTATTGACCTGGCTCATTCCCAGGTTGTACCAGTCGGTACCTTTTTTGATGTCCTGATAACCCAGTCCGCCAATGCCGTGACCGGTAACAATGTACTGGAAGGAGGTATTGAGCGTGTGCAGGGAATTTCCCAATGAAGAAAGGTGAGTCTCTACTGTGGGACCGTAGGGCCAGGCAAGGGTTGAAGCTGGAACTCCATTGTTATTATTTGTACCCTCGATAAGGGGAACAAGTTCTAATGATCTTGAGAGCATCAGGTTATTAAAAGGTTGTGTAAGACTGAGTGCGGGAGCACCGCCGTAACCCACAGAAAGACTTTGACCGGTTGATAAAATATGGTAGACCGTATCATTCAGTACCGGAGCACCCAACGAGGGTAGACAAGTTAAGCAAATGAAAGAGATGAAATACAAGGATGTGCGTACCTGGTGAATATATGTAATGGTCATTGTTGGTTTGTCTCCATTTGTGGTTGTAATGCTATTCTATAAATAGAACCAGTTCTGTCTCATTATCGGGATTATCTCCAAATATAGAAAATCATGAGAGTGAAAAAGAGGATAAGTAATGTGAATCTGAAAAAGTTATATTGTGTTATAAGTGCCTGGATAGTTTCTGTTCAGAATCGATGTTATTAGCCACCGAGGACACAGAGAACACAGAGAAAAGTTTCGAAATTTTTTCAAATTTCCCCCTCTGTGTTCTCAGTGACCTCGGTGGCTAATTGAAAACGGCTATTTTGAACAGATACGAGTTAGATTTAAGTGAAATTTTAATAACTGGTAAAATTATGAATAAAACCATTTTGAAACAAATAATCCTCTTATGCATGCTGTCATTTTCACTATATGCCGGCACTGCAGACAGTTCCCGGTTTGGAATTTTTGGTGCGTATGCCATAGAATATCAGTTTTTTATGACTGAAGCAGGAATGACCACAACAGATTATCTCGATTGGGTGGATGGGCATTTTGAACAGCTTGGTGCTCATTGGACACGTTCAAATACTCAGCTTCTCTGGGATCTTATTGACCCTGCTTTTGATGGAAACTATCAATGGAATGTATCAACAAAACCGGATACGGTAATTACCAGAATTTATGCCAGCCCTGCAGAGGTATCCTGGCTGGGATGTATAGGCTTTAACAGCACCACTCATAATCCCCTGAATAATCCGCTTGGCTGGAAAAATTATCTGCAAGCTATAGTAGAGCGTTATAATGGAGACGGTGTAGATGATGTAAATACTATTGTTAAACACAAACACTGGCAAATTGGAAATGAAGTGTTTAAACTCATTAAAGACGGGTTTACATCAGAGCAGTACTCGCAGATTGTGGCTATGGCCGATTCTGCTATTCATTCTGTCGATTCCACCGCAAAGATTTGTCTGGTTGCTCCTACATCGGGTTTGGCCATAGATACCTTTTTGGTAAATGTGATTAAACAACTTGGGGAAAAACAGGTTCGTTTTGATATGATTGATGTACATCATTGGGGCAAGGCTACAAATTACCGAATGACGGCAGTTCCCCTTTACCGCCAGATACTGGATAATAATGGTTATACTCAGGTGGAAATATGGAGTACCGAAAACGGGACTCATTGTTATCAACCCCCAAACCAACCATTCCAAACCCAGGAAGAACAGGCATCATCACTAATAAGGCGATATGTTTGGAATTTTGCCAACGGGCTGGATGTATTGATGTGGAACAATCTCATGGAATGGTATAAATTTGCAGGTGATACCGGGAGTATATTTAATTCAATGGGTCTGATTGGAGATGGTCGTCTGAACGGTGAGCCTTCATCGGAAATAAACTATATACGAAAGAACTACTACAGTTACCGATTATTAGCCTCTCGTATAGACCACCCCTTTGCTCAGTATAAAGGAAAGCATCGTTTCTTTAATGGCAAAGCAGGGAATTATGGTTACACCTATGGTTCAAAAATAATTGGAAAAGAATTCTCGATATTATGGACTGATAATGATTCTGCTGTTTTTTCGGACACCATTCAGAGTGGTTATCGACTAGTTGAAATGGTTCCGTATGAAAGTAATGGAAATGTAAAAGTAGAAAATCTGGATTCAGGGATTACTGATATTACATTGTACAAAAATCAGGTTTATCTTTTAGAATCGACCTCTATTGTATCTAGCTTCAAAAAGTCTGTACAACGTGAGAACTTACATATTCGCTATAACTATCACGATAAGGTCTTACGTATATATACAAAGAATTCATTCAGAAATACTGAATTAGGTATATATAATTCAAAGGGAAAACTAATCAAGCAGGTTAACAATATTCATGGAAAAAACATTTCTGTCCATAATGCTGATTACCCGGAAGGGATTTATTATATCCGCTTGATGCAGAATAATCAGGTAATTATAACAGAGCCTTTTATTGTTCTTAATCCCTGATGTAAACTGTCATGGTTAGATTCATTGTACTTTAAAGGATGATGTCACATACACCCAAACACAAGTAATTCCGACTTGTTCGGAATCAAAAGCTTAACAATCAAAGGCTCTCGATTCCGGACAAGCCGGAATGACTAAGGAAATAAATAGAATGTGTGTGTAGAAGAAATTAAATTACTGCAGTTATTTCAAACGTCTTATCCCGAAATTCAAAGGCGTCTCCAGGTGCTTTGTTTCGCATGACCTTTCCTAAGGGCGAACCCAAAGAGAGAGTAAGGCAGGTGTTGTTTTGGACTGTTATTTCGCCCATACTGGCTCCAACAAAATACAGACCCTGATTGGTATCAACAAGGGCACCTGGTTGGATAATATTGTATTCCTGAGATACATCAATATTTGATAATACTTGTTTAATTTTTTGATGATTTTGTAACTGGAATCCATGTTTCTCTTTTTCAAGATGCATCATCGCCCGCCCGGTTTCGTATTTATCACCAGCACTACTTTTGGTTTCAAGGTTAGCAGCCGCTTGTGCATCTTCCATGGATTTTATGGCATCATTAATTTTTTGAGTTATTATCTCAATGCAGTGGTTAAAAACTGCGTTTTTTAGTTTGAAGGTTATTGCGGGAGTTTCCATATTGATTAGGAATAGATTATAAAATTTACGTAACGTAAAAAAAATAATTTTTAGCAAAAAAGTGTGATTTAAGCCAAATAAGCAAAGATAAGAGCTTTTTTAGATTCGAAAATAGGAGATATACTGAGTTTATAAGGTTTCAATAGTTATAAAGATTTGGTTAGCTAACATGTCTTATTAGAGTATTTTTTTAGGAACCAGTCTGCGGTACCAGGTCCGGAACCGTTTAAAAAAGCCTGCTTTTTTGTCGGGGTTAAATTTTGAAGTGTATTTCCAGGCATTCTCCGGTTTACATTCTTCTTCAATAGTCTGGACAAGTTCACCTGCAATTATGGGTGAATGGATTACAGATATACACTCCGTATTCAGGTTGGCACTTCGTGGGTCGAGATTGAAGGTGCCTATTACGGAAATAGTATTGTCAATAACCATGGATTTTGCATGTAAAGCATAGATTGCAGTATGTTTAAGTTCGGTTTGAACAACATTATCCATTAGTTTGTATTTCATAGCTGCATCGGGACGAACCTCATAAAGTTCCACACCAGTTTTTAATAATTTTTTTCTGCCACGTTTATATCCGCTAAAAGCTTCGAGATTGTCTGTGGAAGCCAGACTGTTCGTGAGTATTTTAATTTTCACGCCCCTCTTTATTGCTTTGTGGAAAAGTTCCTGTCCAAGCTCTGTAGTAACCAGATAAGGAGTTTGGATATGTATAGTATGCTGTGCCTGGTTAATAAGTTCTATGAGTTTAGTTGTGGTTATACCACCCCCTCCGAGACCGCTATCTCCCGGGTTCTTTCCCGGTTGGTCAGAGATATAGGAAACACTATCCAGCCAGGGTATTTTACCAGAATGCATATCTTCCTGAAATCGACCTGGAAAAGCAGCTAATTGTTTTTTTATTTGCGGCCAGAAATTTGCGGAATCAGAAGAATACTGCCGGAGCCATTGATAGATTTTTTCAGGCTTAATTTCAGTGTCCTTCTTTTTAACAAGGGAGGCAACGGGGCGGCAAAGTGAATCGTTCCAAAATTCGTTAAAGGAACGACTAACCTGGCCAGTTGCTTTACCGAAGAGAAGAACATCCCGATCCCTGAAATTGTATTCATGATCTAAATCAAAGTATTCATCGGCTACATTACGGCCACCGGTGATAACAAACTTGTTGTCAACAATAAACGCCTTATTATGCATCCGCTGGTTCACTTTCCGAAAATTAGCGATCAAATTGAATATTTTTTTCGGGAGCTTCTTTCCCACATTAATAGCAGGGTTATAGATTTTAATAGACAGGTTCTCATGGGCATCCAGTGCCAGTAATTCTTCTGCATCAGCTTCTACCAGGAGGTCATCAACAATTACCCGGATTTTTACCCCGCGGTCCGCTGCCTGTAAAAGGTAATCACACGCAATAAGCCCGACATTATCAGCAGAAAAAATAAAGTACTGAATATCAATGGTTTCTTTGGCATGTTCGGTAAACCACGACCGGGCAGCCATGGATTCAATACCCTTATCAAGAACATACGCTGCGGTCTTATTAGTAAGTGAATCGGTATAGGGCTGTAGGAGACTGTCTATTGAAAGGGCGGGGGGGAATGATTGGTGCAAATTTGAATCAGTATGTTCTTCAGATAATGGTTTTGCATATATAGGCAAACTTAAGTTTACAATACTCACCATTAACAAAAGGATGCATTTTTTTATACCTAAACATTGTTGTATTATAAAGGCCATATGAATGTTGATAGGTTTTTGTTGAACTCTCATTTTTATTAATGTATGGTTCTGTTCGTACGAATATGTAATTTGGAAATTACTTTCTTATGGTTTGTTTTAAAACAATAACATCCCTTCTTAGAAGTTTATCAATAGATATTATAAGTTCTGTAATAGCATGTCTTTTGATACGAAGGATCATATTCATCAATTATCTCGTGCTTCTTTGGTCACTTTCCCGCCTCCCGGTTTATTTCATAAATTATATTTTTCAAGCGGCAACTGCCCTGACCGGGGGGGTATTGTTATCATGTATGAATAGTCTATGCCAAGCATATTGTGAATCGCTATTATCCTCAGTAGTGCTCCAAAAAAAAGCTGTATTTCCTAATGATGAAAATTTTATGGATGGCCAACGTCGTGCACCTGCAGGGTAGACACAAAACCCCACAGAATCGAGACCATTTCCTTGGTTATCCCAACCACTAGGTCTTACCTACTTTATTAATCGTACCCATTATGATGAATTTTGCCCCGAGGAGTTGTCCTACTTCTATGGCGCAATCATTGGTGTTACAAGAAGTGATGCCAGTGAGCTGTAATTTTTGCTCCTCTATAATTTTATCCATTTCGCTGCGTTCAATAACCCGGAACTTCTCTGTTTTATGGAGTTCTGTCCTGAGCCGGTTTGAAATACCCGTGACTTCGGTTTGATAAATACCTGTGCCTTTTAGCTCCATAACGGCTACAATTTGAGTTTCTTGAGAATACAGAAAGGGTGCTATAAAAGCAAAGATTAATAGAATTTTATGAAGCATTGTCGGTTTACCTGTTATAACTTTCACTGATAAGCTAGAAAAAACCACTACTCAATAGAATACTGAACGCCACTATATTTTGGTCATAATAGGTGAGTTTTTAGTGTGGTTCCTGATTTGGTTTATATAGCGTATTAGATGATAATGGTGAATAAATCTTCCTTATAAAAGATTGTATGTTGTTTTTGTCGGAAAATGTTTGCTTTCTTGTCAAGAACAAGCCTTTCTTCAATTTTTAACACCCCCGATCCCACCCCATAAAGCGAAGGTAACCCAAGCAGAATCTGCAGGTATGTTCATGCATCAATGATACTGTGTTAAAAGTTAAAGCATCAAAAAAACTAAAAAAATGGGATTCAAAACAAGAACCCCCCATATTTTTTTGAATCATTTAAAACGATCTATGACAAGAGTAATTTCTTTGAAATTTCGATAATTTAACGCCTAATCGTCCAATTATGTAGCTTGAAGTGTATGAAAATATTGTTTCGAGCGGAATTTAAAATATATATTCAGCTTGAACATGATTATTATTACGTTACAAGCTAAATTAAAAGTTAATTTTAAGAAAAACTAACGTAAAGCTTTGGATTGGGGGATTATAAAGATGGAAAAATTCAGTGGCAGGAAAGCTGAAGTACACAGATTTACTGATTTTCTAAAGGAAGAACATTCGTCTATTTCCGTGGTTTATGGGCGAAGAAGGATAGGTAAGAGTTTTCTTGTTGCTCATTGTCTACGCAATCACAATCCAATTACAATCGAGGGATTAGAAAATAAACCACAAAACGAACAAATAAAATCTTTCCTCCTTCAATTAGCCCGTCAATGCTCGCAAAATTTAAGTATTCCTTTTGGAATCAAGTCTTGGGCCGAAGCGCTTTTTGTGCTTTTTGAAGAATTGAAAAATAACCCAAGGCCAGTAATACTGGATGAATTTCAATGGCTGGCTAATTACCGTTCCGACCTAGTGGTCCAACTAAAAATGTTATGGGAACAATATATTTCAAAATGTGGGAATATAAAACTTGTGCTTTGTGGCTCTATTGCTTCGTTTATGATCAAACGGGTTATTAAATCTCAAGCGCTTTATGGAAGAGTGAATTTAATAATTCACTTGAAAGCCATGTTGCTGAAAGAGACAAGTGAAATGATGTCGGGAAAAGGCTTACATGAAATACTTGATATTCAGCTCTTAACCGGAGGCGTGCCTAAATATATACAGATGCTTCAAGCAAAGCCATCTGTTCGGTTAGGGATTGTGCAAGAAGCGCTGTCCCAAAACGGATATTTTGTTGATGAGTTTGATAGAATCTTTACCAGTCATTTTGGGAAAAATCCTGATTACGAAAAAATCATTCATTTTTTAGCTATGAATCCTTATGGTCTCTCAAGAACACGGATTTGTGAATTTACCGGTATTAGGAATGGTGGAAACTTAACGACGATGCTAGATAATTTAGATTCTGCCGGCTTTATCTCTTCAAAGACCCCTTTTTTTGCTCGTCATTCTATAAAACAAAAAAAATATTATCTGCATGATGCTTACCTTAGATTTTTTTATTCCTTTATCAAACCAAATCTGAGTGATATTGAGAGAAATACTAACAAACAATACATTGAGCAAATCTGGTCATCCCCTCGTTTTCGTTCCTGGATGGGCAAATCTTTTGAGCATATTTGTATACAACATGCTCATCTTATTACTGAGTTATTAGGTTTTGCCGGGGTGGAATATGCCTGTGGACCCTATTTTAAAATAGCAGATAAAGAGGAAATGGGATGTCAAATAGATTTGGCTTTTGATCGTGCAGATAAGGTTATCACTTTATGTGAAATGAAATATACAATGACATCTGTAGGTATGGATGTAATTGAAGAAGTTGAAAGAAAATCGGAGATACTCCGTCGTAAATATCCTGCAAAAACAATTCAACCCGTACTACTCACTTTGAGCAAGCCTACGAGTGATTTAGAAAACTCAGGTTATTTTTTTCGTATTATTCAGGCTGAGACTTTAATCCAAACAACTGGTAATTGAGTCTCTTATTAAAGATTATATTTCCAAATCGTCATTTTAGGTGTTTACTGGATGGCAAGGAAATGACTAAATCAAAAAGCTACATTTTTTGAAAAAGACATTGTCTAACCAGAAGAATTTAAGAGAGAATCATGTGGGTTCATTTTGTTGACTGTTTGCATAATACTTCGGGTAATATTTTCAATGAGTAGTGCTATTAAGAGCTTTCATAAATGTGAAATGATTCCGGGGCAGTCTTCCCGATCTGGATTAATGGTTATAACGCATTGTTTTGTATGACTTTATAAAAATTAGAGCCAAATACTCATCATTGAACGGGAAGATGTTCCCGATTTTCTTCAATTTTGTGTTAAAAAATATGGCTATTCTAAATGACTCGTTTTGAATTCCATGCTTTTCATGGAACCTGATAATCGTTGATTTATATCTAAAAAGAACAAAAAAGTGAGTTTCATCCGTATCGGCCGTAAATTTTCGGAGAGAATCTGACCGAAGTTTGGATTGTGGCATGGCATTTGCGATAACACAAAGCAGGAATTGCATGCAGATAATTTTTAACATAAACAAATCTAAAAAGGAGCCAGAAAAATGAAATTATTCCCAGAAATAAGGGCAATATTTCGGCAAAGCCTCCCGGTCCTTGTTGCAACGCTCGTTATTGGCGTGAATGCAGAAGGTATTGAAGGTAGACCTGAAAAACCCGAACGTCCAGATCTTCAGGATTTACCCAGACCTGAAATGGTGCTTCCCGAAGGTGTTGAATTACCGGATATTGAGCTTCCGGAACCTATTATTAATGATGAAATCATTAAGCCTGATGTTGAAAAGAAAATGCGTAAAGGCAAAAGAGGCCATAAGCGTCATGACAAAAGGCTTCCCGTACGTCCCGACGGAATTGAAAAAGGTGAAAGACCAGAACTTCCTGAAGGTGTGGACGGAGAGAAACTTCCTCCTTTGCCTGAAGCTGATGAAAACGGCATTGAAGGTGGAGATGCACCTGAAGGTCAACTTCATCATCCCAAGCTTCCGCCCAAACCTGAAAATGGTGAAATGCCAGAACTTCCTGAAGGCGTTGATGGCGAAAGACCTGATTTCCTTCCTGAAGGCGATAGAGAAGGTTTAAAACCTCCACCTCTTCCTCCAGAAGCTATGGGTGAAAATCCAATCGCACCTAGAGAACCACATATGCTTCCTCCGGAAGATGCAATTAAGCCTCCTCCTCTTCCTCCTCTTCCCCCAAGAGATGGATCAGAGCTTCCACCTCCACCTGAAGACCGGCCCGATATGAATATCTTACCTGGTGCCGATGGTTCAGAACTTCCTCCTCCACCTCCACCTGAAGACCATCCGGACAGACTTCCTCCTCCTCCGAATGGTGATGATGGAAATATGCAACCTCCGCCAGAACCTATGCTTCCTCCGGATGTTATAGATGGTGCAGAAGGAAAACAATTACCTCCTCTTCCTGAGGATGGTGCAGAACTTCCTCCGCGTCCATTACTTGAAGATGGTGAAAAACTTCCCCCACCTCCTCATCCTGAAGATGGTGGAAAACTTCCTCCACCCCCTCTTCCTGAAGATGGCGAAAAACTTCCTCCACCTCCTCCTCCAGGAGATGGTAGCGGATTACCTCCTCTTCCTGAAGGTGTAGAAGCTCCCTAGGATGAAGATGAAGTGAAATAAAATACCCTGAAAAGGGTTTGACGAGAGGAACACGCTTAAATACTAAGCGTGTTCTTTTCTGCTTTTAATACGTGTAGTTTCGCGCTATATTATTGATAACATTTAATTTCAAAAGCTTTCTTTTTGAAATTAAGTGAAAGGAAAATGAAAATGTCTGGTCTTTTAAAACCGTTTGGTTTTTTGTTTATTTTTGCTTTAATAACTTCCACGTCCTCTCTTTTTTGTCAGGAAAGTGATTCCTTATCCCGATTTGAACAGGGTAAAATCGCATACAAACAAAACGATTTGGCAGTAGCTAAAGTGTTTCTCAAGTCTTCCATTACCAACTGTCAAAAAATACAACAAAGTTATTACTACCTGGGATTAACCGAAGAAAAGGGCGGGGGGTATTCACAAGCGCTTGTATACCTGGATAGCTCAATTACGGTTGATTCCACGATGTATTTTGTTAGTACGTACGTAAAAGGCAGAGTGTATTATAAAATGAAAAATCACAAAAAAGCAAAAAAGATTTTTAAGGCTATTTTAAAACGCTATCCGGGAAGTGTATATGAAAAAAGTATGGAACAATACCTGGAAGAAATTAAAAAGAAAGAACGATATAACCTCAAACAATGGCTTCCCCATGTTACTCTTCGTCTGTCTGGTAAATATGAAGAAAATGTGACGATGCAGTCCCTGAATGAACAAAACATATCCAGTGAATATAATCCATCAGGACCGTCCCCTGATGACTGGCGGGGTGACGGGAGTGCGTATCTTACCTGGAATAAAAAACATAATAAACACCGATTTTCTCCAGGGCTTTATTTAGCGGGTAACGAGTATAAAGCTAATTCGGAGTATAGTTGGAACTTCATTAATGGCTTTTTTAATTATGATTACCTGTTACTAAGAAATCTTCGTGTAAGTAACCTAATCGGATTAAATTATATGAGATATGGAGGGGAGCGTTTTGAAAACAGCATAAGTAATACACTAAAGCTCATGTATTACCCGGTTAATTATATTGCTCTTGAAGGTCAATTAGGCTTTCATCAACTCTCCCATCCTGAAAGTTACAGCTATCTTGACGGACAAATGTATTCGGGGAAATTGGGAACAAGAATTTATTTCTTTAATTATAAAAGTTATTTGTCGTTACACTACTCAAGGACACTTTATGCTGCGCAAGATCTCAATACCGAAGTTACACTTAATTGTAATAGCTATTACGTGGGCCTGATTTCTGATACTTCGGCACAGTACTATACCGATTCAACATTTGCAACGATTGCCGAGACATCAGTGGATGATTCAGAACTTGCTTTTTCTACACCAGTCAATAAATATTTTTATTATGCCTATGCTTATGTACAGGATCAGATTGATATAACTTTTAGTAGTAAACTTCCCTGGAATTTAAAACTGTATGTCAGTGGCAGTGTTAAAAAAAGGCTTTATGCAAAATCACATCAATGGTATAACCAGGTTTATTTATTTGAAACAAAAAACGATAGTTTATATACCTATTCAAACAATGGATTTGAACCCTACCAGGATTTACCCCTAAAACAAAAAAGAAGAGAAGATGTATACTGGTCCTTTCTTTGTCAGTTTCACTGGGAATTTGTTAAAAACTATTCTTTAGGGCTTAACTATGTCTGGCGGGATAATGTGTCAAACCTGGGAACTGCTGATATTCTGGATGGCTCTTATACCAACAGCTATTACGGGTTGGAATTTATCTGGAACTGGAATTAACAGGGCGTTTAATGCCTATAAAGATTCCCCTTATCTGGTATACCTTTATTCCTTACAGCTTATTAATCAAATATCCGATGATATAGGAAGGGAATTTAAAACTGAGGATGTATTTTCCTCTTTGGGAAATATTTGCGCATCGCCTTGTGGGCCCCTGTCTGAAACTTCATAATAATTCCAAAAATTCTGTAAAATTTAACTTTATCTTTGAGGGAAATATTCACTGAAGTTAAAGGGACGTTTAACAGAATATTTAAGCTGATTTATCAGTGTTGTAACGGCACGGGTCTTGCTATGTAATATTCCAGAGTCCCTCATGAGGAAGGACTTGCAAAACCCTGTTCCGGGGCCGTTCTCTGCGGCTCATCTGCCCTCATGCACACATAGTAACGGCTGTGCTGTGCAGGATGGGCGGAGCTTCCTGTACCCCGGCTGGAAGTGTGTATGTTCTACATGCTTTCTGGCCGGGTATTTTATCCCATATGAAAGGAGGATAGTAATGTATACATCCCTGTCAGGAACAAATACTCAAACGAATCAACAACATATCACCGTGAATTATCAATATATGGAAATGAATTTAAAAGGGGGGGGAGCGCCGGTGAAGGTGTCTGGTTTTTCCGAAAAGCTGGCCGGGGCAATGAGTGGAGGTTGTCAGGGTATGTGTGCAGGGCAAAAGACGGGAGCTCTTGATCAGCTCGCTTCAGATATAGCACAATTGCGGGAAGAAATTAAGGCGGTACTTGAATTTGTATCAAATGGTCTGTCGCAGATCGTAAATGGTAATCTTGCTATCTGTAATAATACAGAGAGTGGTGCTGTCCAAAAAGTAAAAATACATGGTCATCATCCTCTAAAAGGCCGGGCCGAGTCGGTTTTAAATGATAGTCCGGATTTTAAAAAGACTTTTTTTGCCTTCCGGGTTAAATTCACTTTACTTGAGGGGGCAAAGCAGGATAACAATCTCGCAGCAGCGTATAATAATTCACCTGAAGAAACGTTGAACAGCTTTTCTGAAATGCTTGAAAAATTGAAATTGCAATTTATTCTGCATCTCAAAAAGGGGCGACTGAGTGAAGAGGCAGGGGACTCAGTAAAAAAAGCTATTGAGGCTTTTGCTCCCGGAATGCGTCAACAGCCTTTTGGACAACCCGTCTACTATGGTGTGGACCGAGTCGCAAAACTGGAGTGTTAATTTTAGTTATTTGAGATAAGCGGGTTTGGCAAATAGGGTTTTTGGCTAAAAATAAGTTGTTTGCTCAAATGGAGCATTTAATGTAAAGTATTATAAAAAGGGATTTAATTAGTTCCTCCCTTGTTTTCAGCTCCTCTATCAGGGGAGCTGTTTTCTTTTTGAATGAGTATGTAATTCCAGACTTTTTTTATTTCAGAATAAATATAAGTGGACTTTTTTGCAAAAACTTATCATTCTTATAAGGTAAGTGGGATCAAGGAGCGGCAATTGTATTACGAAATAAATGCAGAACGCTTTGACATAAATTGTTATAGCGAAGAAGAGATCAACAAGGTAATTGATTTGGCCTTAGAGGCAATTGGTGAAAATAAAATAGTCAGGATTAAAATCGGAGACATGCATTTAAATACCTTTAAAACCAGAGAAGCTTTTAATGCATTTTTAAAGTGCAAGAGATTGCGCTGACCTAAAAAAAGTTATCAGTTACGAGTAATCAGTTGTCAGTTAAATAATGCGCTTCGCGTAATTTATGGTTTACTCACTGTTATTAAGTTAAGAGTATTGCAAAGAACAAAAAACTAAAACAAAGTCATTCCGGCTTGTACCCCTAGGGCAGGCTTCGCGCTCCCATACGCATCAACTTAAGGATGAACAGGAAAAAAATTGCCAAAATCCAGTCATTCCGGCTTGTCCGGAATCAAGAAAATAGCAGTTAAAATTACTACTTCAAAAAATAGAAGA
>JADFYW010000189.1 GCA_015232855.1 Fibrobacteria bacterium | reverse complement strand
CGGGGCTCAGTTCTTAACATTGCCTTATACGCTTTTTGAACAGTTGTCAGTGCATCCTTTAACCATGCAGGCAACTGAAGAATTTGCGAAATCCGGTACCGGTATTCTTGATTGATTAGAGTTTTGGTATCAATTACCACTATATAATATACACATACAAAAAAACCGCGGTGGATAGGCGCGGTTTTTTTGAGGTCAAAATGCGTTATCTTATCCGAGCAGCTGCAATACCGATTGAGGAACTGCATTAGCCTGTGCAAGCATGGCAGTAGCTGATTGTGATAAAATTTGCGAGCGAGTGAAAGAGGTCGTTTCTGTAGCAAAGTCAACGTCCCTGATGCGTGCTTCCGCATCCTGGGTATTGAAGTGTTGGTTTGCGATATTATTGATAGCATGTTCAAGTCTGTTTACATAAGCACCCATGTCGGCACGCATGTTATTGATTGATTGAATAGCATTATCTATTGAGGTTATCGCATTAAATGAATTGGCCTGGTTTGTGATGTTTGTAGTACTGGCATTTCCTGTTGCCTGGAGCGTAATACCAAGTGCTCCCAGGGTAAGGCTATCTAATGAGATTGATAATGTATCAATAGTGCCGCCAACTACCCCATGGTTATTATTTGCGCCAATATGTAGCACAGACGCACTTCCTCCTGATACACCAAAAGAGTTTGCTTCGCCATCTAAAAGTGTCATACCATTATACTGGGTTGCCTGGCCGATACGTGCTATTTCTGTCATTAAGGCCTGAAATTCTGTATTATTATAAGCACGTTCTACACTCGTAAAAGTATCATTGGATCCTTGTATGGCCAATTCACGCATTCTTTGCAATAAAGCAGAGACTTCATTTGCTGCACCTTCAGCAATCTGTAAAAGACCAATACCGTCTGAGGCATTTCGCTGGGCCATTTTTAGTCCGCGAATTTGTGTTCTTAATTGTTCAGAAACTGATAAACCTGCAGCGTCATCGGATGCTCTATTTATACGGAGTCCAGTAGAGAGCTTTTCCAGAGATTTTGAAAGAGAGATGTGTTGTTGCCGGCCCGAGTTATGGGTAATCATCGCGGCTATGTTATGATTAATTCGCATTCAAACCTCCTTGTCATTAATGCAAATTATCAAGAATCGATTTTGTGTCGGGTCGATTGATTGATATGTATCTTAATTCGGAAATTATCTAAAAAACCTTGAATGATTTTTGGAAATAACTTTAAAAACAACTTTAACTTTGCGGATAGGCATGTTGAAGTTATTTTTCTGGCTGTTCAGACAGTATTTATCCTGCAGCACAGCCTTCACTGCCCTGGATAACGAAAGAAAAGGTATTATGAGTTTGTATTCGCTTTTATATTTGGTTCCTAAGAACTGGTTAAGTGCTATTATTGGTAAGATAGCCTTTGCTTCTTTTCCTTTTGGGCTCCAGTCAATCATGAAAAATTTATTTGTCAAAGGGTTTAAATTAAATGTAGATGAAGCTGAACATCCTCTTAATCATTACCCTACCGCAGGAGATTTGTTTATCAGGAAGTTAAAACCAGGAAGCCGGCCGCTGGGGCAGGGGTTGCTCATATCTCCAGTTGATGGAAAAATTACCCAGACCGGTTGTTTTAAGGGCTCATCAACTTGCTTACAGCAAATCAAGGGAAGAAAATATAAGCTCTCCCAATTAATAGGAAATGTTGAAGATGCCCAGCAGTTTGCTGGAGGAAAATATTGTACTATCTACCTGTCTCCTCATAATTATCACCGTATTCACGTGCCTTTTTCGGGTGAAATCACAAAAATCAGTTATTTACCAGGAGAACTCTGGCCAGTAAATAATTGGAGTGTACGCAATATTGATGGTCTATTTTTTCGTAATGAGCGAATTATCGTACATATCAAATCTTCAGACAGTGAATTATTGCTTGTAGCAGTAGGAGCCACTAATGTGGGAAAAATTGTGGTTCATTGTTGCCCTTCTTTTGTTGGAAACCAGTCAGAAAAAAGAGAAGACAGCTGTTGGATTCCAGATACCCCCCTTCCGGTGCATCAAGGTGACGAACTTGGATATTTTTCTCTGGGTTCTACCATTATTCTTATTGGTAATAGAGAATTGTTTAGCCGGGAGTGCTCTCCAGAGAGTACTGTTCCTTTTACTGAAGATTATCAGGGACTTGATTTAAAAATAAAAATGGGAGAAACACTGCTTTTTTGACCTGGGTAGATAGAAATCAGCAGTTGATAGGTAGGTTACGGGCCTATGTAGACTGTTTTGCAGAAATTAAGCCTTCTTTTTTCCAGTATTTTCTCGGGGGAACTTCGCATGTTTTTCCATATAAGACTGATTCTGAAGAGGGCTTTAAAACACTTCTCCTCTATTCTGCCCTACAGCAGGAACTTCATGAGGACTGGTTGAATAGGCTTTTAGTGACTGTTTACCGGGCTTTTCCTGAAAAGTTTTTTTCTCTGGCCAGTATACCTTATGATTCTTTAAAAGCCTTACTTGATACTATTCCGGATCTTAGTAATTGGCGTTTTTATTCCAGAACACCAGGGATACTCCGGTCTGTCTGTGACTTTTTTTTAAAACAAGGGAATATTAAACCTTTACTTTTAAATGCAGACTCAACAGAACAGGTGGTTTCGATAATAAGCAATGAAATATTTTATATGGGAAAAACCAGTGTCTTTAAAACAAAAGCCAGAACGTACTTATGGTATTGTGCAAATGCTTCAGCAGACATATCCCGTAATTGCTGGAATAAACATTCTTTGTTACCGGTCACGGCAGGTGCTAATCGTCTCATGTATTACCTGGGACCTTTAAAATCAAGGAAAGGGTATTCATTTCAAGAGCAGGAAAAAATCAATTATTTCAACCGCTTTTATAACTATTTATTTCCTGATAATTCATGGAAGTCTCATTTACCTTTTATGGCCTTCCAAAACCAGACCGGACTAACCGGGTATCAATGTCAGTCACTTTTAGATGGGTGCAAAAATTGTCCTCTCTGCAATGATTGCGGGTTTGAGTAGTTTATGATGTTATTGAAACACATACTATTAACAAGTTTATTTATGTTGTTTGTTACAGCGTGTAATCAAGAGAGTAAAAAAAATAGGGAAAGACCTTCTCTTTTCAAGAGTGGCCCCTATCCGTTTTTACAGAAACAATTAAAACCTGATTCTCTCAAACTTATGTATCCATGGTCCAAATGGAATGTTCAGAATTTTCGTCCAAAGTTAGCAGGTATTGCCTATTTTGAAAACAATAATGGTGACACGTTACAGTTTATCTATACATCATTTTCAGAAGATTTTTTGGCTTTTGGCTTTTTTAAAAAATATGCTCCTCAAAAATTTCGTGAAAATTTTTATATCGATGGGGAACAGCTGGTGTTTCGTAATATTGAGACTGTAGGTGTTTTAACGTTTACGAATCAAGGACCATGGAATATGTCTAAGATTGAGACTTTTAAACAGAGCTTTCCGGTTTCTTTTGATAAACCGTCAGTTTTTGACAGCTTTCCAATAAAAAACAGGTTGAAAAATACAGAGGCAGTCTATCCTCGTTTCTTCCTGGGGAAGGATTATATCGGAGATGTCATTAGTGTTAAATTCCCCTGTTTTTATGATACAGCAGAAGTTTTTCGTACCTGGTTTAACCCGAAACAAAGAGTGTTTCGGGCATTAGCCAAAGATTTTATCGGGGAAACAGAAAGGAAGGATAACGGTAAGTTATTTGTATTCAAAGGATTTACAGATTTTGATATACCGGTAGTCTTGTATGGTTATCAAAATGGCTTACTGGGAGTGTATGGTTGCAATGATAAGGAAACGGCAGAGTTTTATATTAAAAAAGTAATGAGTATGGATGCGTTACTTTATTAGAAGCAGATTTTTTTTAGAAAAATTGACTTTTTAGTTAAAAAAATACAATTTGAGATTAAACTTTTTAGGTAATGGAAACCTATTTGTATTAAGTTGAATCAATTAGGAGGATAAAATATGAGCAACATCCAGGCTTTGGAAGACGAAATTGACGTACTAAAAGATGAATACGCCAAATTTGAACGTGGCAACAAGTCAGCAGGTACTAGAGCACGTAAGGTACTTCAAAATATTAAAAGAATCTGCCAAGAATTGAGAGTAGGTATTCAAGACTCAAAAAAGAGTGATTGAGCTACAAAGATAAAGAATACAGCCCCTCTGTTTTGTACAGAGGGGCTTTTTTTATTGTTTTTGAGTTACAAACTTCTTATCCAGGGAATCGCGTAATCCGTCACCCAGGAAGTTCAGGCATAAAAGGCAAGTGGTGAGGGACATTCCGGGAAATAGTAGCATCCACCAGGCACTTTCCATGTAGTCTTTGCCTTCTGAGATCATCACTCCCCAGGTGCAGGGATGTACATTCAGGCCAAGAAAGCTGAGAAAGCTTTCTTGTAAGATCACCGAGGGAACGGTTAATGTTGCATAAACAATAACAATGCCGGCTACATTTGGGAGTAGATGTCTGAATATAATCATGGTTTTGGTAACCCCGAGAGCGGTGGCAGCCAATATGAAGTCTTCATGCTTGATGGTAAGTACCTGTCCCCGTACAATCCTTGCAACGGTTAACCATTGGACCAGTCCCAGGGCCAGGAATAGTACATAGATACTTTTCCCAAGAAAGGTCATCAGAATAATTACCAGGAACATATAGGGAAGGCAGTATAAAATATCCACGATGCGCATCATGTATAAGTCGGTTTTACCTCCTGTCAGTCCTGAAAAACAGCCATAGAATGTTCCTATCACAATGCTGACAAGTGTGGCAATAAGGCCTACCGCAAGGGAGAGTTGACCTCCTTTTAATATTCTCGACAAGATATCTCTACCCAGATCATCTGTCCCCAAGAGATGCCTTAGGGAAGGGGCTTGTAGTTGATTTTCAAGAGTCTGTAGTTGATAATCGGGTAAAAAAAACGGTCCGAGTAAAATAAAAAGAACAGTGAAACAGAGGCAAAGTAATGAAATGCTAACTCTTTTGTCTGACAGTACCTGTTTTAATGATGTCGTAAAAGGTGATGTTGGCTTGTTAATCAGGGACGCGGTATTCATAGTATTTATACAAGTCTGATGCGGGGGTCGATAAATGCCTGTAATATATCGGTAATAAGATTAAAAAGTAATAGTAAGGCAGAAAAGACAATAAGTACTCCCAGGGCTACCGGGTAATCCCGTTGCAGAGCTGATTCAACGAAATATCGCCCCATGCCAGGTATATTAAAAATTTTTTCAACGACAAGTGTGCCTGTTATCAGTGCTGCAGTAGCGGGTCCCAGAAAATTCACAAGGGGGAGGAGGCTATTTCTGAATATATGTCTTCGCATTATCTGTCCGCCTGACAGCCCCTTTGCTTTTGCTGTTCTAATGAAATCTTTTGTACCGGTTTCCAACAGGCTACTTCGGCAAATTCTGGATATATATGAAATGTACATCAAGCTCAGCGTGATAGATGGGAGTATCTTGCTGGAAAATGATGACCAGCCAGCTACCGGAGTGATGTTTAGTTTGAGAGAAAAAAACAATTGGAGAATAGGCCCAATTACAAAGTTTGGTATGGCAATACCAATTAAAGCAAAGACCATAATAAAATTATCAGCACCACTACCCTTTAGCAGGGCTGCACCGGTTCCCCCAAGGGTGCCAAAGAAAAGAGCGAGGAGTAATGCCCATAATCCCAGTTCAATAGAGCAGGGAAGGGTCTGCATGATGATCTGACTTACCCTCATGTCTCTGTGTTGATATGAATATCTGAAGTCGCCAGAAAAAATGATGCCGGAAAGGTATTCCCATAAAGTGAAATCATACTTTTGCTTGAGAGCATTCAGCGCCTGAGGAGAGAGACTTCGTTCACCTTCCCAAGGGTTGCCTGGTGCGATTTTCATCAAAAAATATGAGGCTGAAATGACCACAAGTAGTGTTATCATATTAATGAGGAGGCGTCTTGATATATGAGTAATCACTAGTAAAATATCATCCGTTACCGATTGATTATAAATTAATTAAATGAGCGGTGAATATTATAAAATTGTTACTTGTCCGTCCCAAATGAGAGATGCTTCCAGGCATAGAGTCCCATAGTGTTGGGAATTGCATTTTTAATAGATGTACTGCGTAATTCATTACTGGCATAAAAATATACCGGGATCACGGGCATGTCTTCCATTAACAAGGTTTCACACAATAACAACTGCTTCATTCTCTGATACTGGTCACTCATGGTTCTGCTTTTTTCCATACAGGCATCATAAACAGGGTTGTTGTATCCGGTCCTGTTATTTCCATTATCGCTAATAGCCAGTTCCAGGAAACTGTATGGGTCAGGATAATCCGCAATCCAGGATGCTCTGGCTATGTTGTGTTTTAAATTTTTTGTTGATTGGAGGAACACTTTCCATTCATAATTCAATAATTCAATTTCAATACCAAGTTGCTCCTTCCACATTTGGGACACCGCGGTAGCAATTTTTTTGTGCCCTTCTGTTGTATTATAGAGGATTGACAATTTGGGTGGTGGAAATTGTTTCGAAAAGCCGGCCCTGTGGAGATAAAACAGGGCTGAATCCTGATTATATAAATTGCGATTAAATCCTGCATAGGGGATGTCTGCAGAAACGGGAACAAATCCTGTTGCTGGTATTTCTCCTCCTTTGGTAACATATTTTACAAGCTTTTTCCTATCTATGCTAAATGCCAGTGCTTTTCGGAGATCCGGGCTTTGCAATTTTGGATGAGTTACATTGAGTGCATAGTAATAGACACCATAAAGTGGGGTATTATGGTATTCACGCATTTTCTTTGCAATATCTACCTTTCCGAGAGGAATGGTAAAGAGCCAGTCTACTTCACCGTTTAAGAACATTTTGTAGGCGGTTTCTTCATGTTCTATAGGTAATAATTCAACCTTATCTAGTTTTACTTTTTTTACATCCCAGTAAAGGGGGTTCTTTTTCAGTACCATGTTTTTGTTTGGTTGCCAGTGAGAAAGTGAAAACGGACCATTGGACACCAAATGTGCAGGAGAAGTCCATTTTTCTTTGTATTTCGATATGATTTCTCCGGGAACCGGGAATAAAGGTTCAAAGGCGCACAAATGAAGAAAATAGGGTATAGGGGCTTTAAGATTTACGATAAAAGTGGAGTCGTTTGGAGCGAAAACAGCCAGAGATGCAGGAGGAACCATGCCATTAATTATCTCTTCGCCCTGGATGACAATATTGAGTAATGAAGCATATTCTGCACCTGTTTCAGGGTTTAAGAGTCGCCGCCAGGAATTCACAAAATCCTTGGAAGTTACCGGGGTACCGTCAGACCAAAGGCTTTTGCGCAAATGAAACGTGTATTTTTTTTTATCAATTGAGGTATTCCAGGATTTTGCTATTCCAGGGCAAATCCCCCCACGTTCCTGACAACGCGTAACCAAACCTTCAAATAATGCGCCAATTATCCGTATTCCAGGGACACCTGTACATTTATGCGGGTCTATACTTTGTGGTTCTGCTCCATTTCCAATAATTAGACTATCTCTGGGAGGTATTATCGCTCTTTCACATCCAATTAAGCTCCAAATACACAAAATCATCAAGGAGTATATGTTATTTTTCATGTCGGTCTTTTCAATTTTATACCGGGTGTTCAGTTGCCGGCGAATTATATGCACTTTCTTTGTTGTCTCCCATGCTTTTCAAATTTGCCTG
>JADFYW010000188.1 GCA_015232855.1 Fibrobacteria bacterium | reverse complement strand
ATTTTCTCATTCAGTTTATCTTTCAAAAAGGATTGAAAAATACCTTATCAGAATGGAATCTTCCGGTGAAGGTAGTTGTCTATGACCAAAAAACTTCTGTAGGTGATTTCTCATTTGTCATCTCTCATATAGCACGTTTACGCGCCAAAAAAGCACCGAAATCAGGGGTTCGCTACTGGCAAAAACTTTGTGGAAATTATCTCGAGAGTTTTCCATTTGAGAAGATTACGGCAAAACTTTTTGCTCCTGCAAGCAAGAAAGACTAAGTCTTTTAGATATTAGATCTGCATTAACAATTTCCCCCTTTTAGAAGGTGTGTATCTGTATTGTTCTTCTCAAGTCTGGGGGAGGGATTCATATACCGCAATTTTTAGGTTGCTTTCTTATTTTTTCACAGTATTTTTGTAATATTTCGTCAAATTTGTTAATTATTACCAAAGTACTTTACCTTCAGGGTCTGTTTATGATAGAATCACTACTATAATAATGAGATATGCTGAATGAGATTTTCAGCTGAGTTAAAATGATAAAATTAGAACGCCCCATACCTTTATTTTACGGTGTATTTATCACGATATGTTTGGTATGGTCTCTTTTTTGCGTTTTTTATTATAAAAATTATCTGGCGGGGAGTATGTTTGCCGCGCTCATTATTTCCGGTTTTCTTCTACATATGTTTGAAAAACGAAGGCAAAACAAGCGGCTTGATGATATCGAAAAAAGGTTCAGTCGGCAGGAAGCTAAGGCATGGTATTATGAATCTATTGTTACCAATTCCCGGGATATTCTTTTTACCACCGATCTTGATCACCGCATAGTCAAATTTAACAAGGGCTCAGAACAGACTTTTGGCGTTCATGCATTTGAAGTACTAGGGAAACATGTGAATACTCTTTTTGAGAGTGCAGAAAATTTAGACTTAATGCTTGGCAAGGTAGAAGAAAAGGGACATTGTCCGGTGGAAGAATTACAGATAAAAAATTTGGAAACCGGGGAAGATGCCTGGTTATCGGTTGGCATATCAAAACTTTTTGATCAAAAAGCAGGGGCTTCGAGGCTCCATAGCCGGAATCCGGAATTTCTCGGTGAAATTTTTACCTGTAAAAACGTCACCCAACGAAGAATGCTCGAAGAGGAGCTGAAAGAAAAAAATGAACAGCTCACCAAGCTTTCTATCACTGACAGCCTTACCAATCTAAACAATGTCCGCCATTTGAAAAACGAAGCAACCAGACTTCAGAAAATACATCATCGCTATCCTTCCCGTCCCCTTTCAGTTGCTTTAATTGATGTGGACAAGTTTAAGGAATTCAACGATAACTATGGTCATCTGGCAGGAGATAAACTGCTTATTACCTTGAGCGAAATAATCCAGATGCAGATTCGAAAAGATTTAGATTCGGCATTTCGGTATGGGGGAGATGAATTTGTCCTTATGTTTCCGGATACCGATGCTTTAGGCAGTAAAATAATCTGTGACCGGATTCTGGTGGATTTCCTGGATCATAAGCTAGGCAGTACTTCACTGTCTATAGGGATTACTGAGTATCAAAAAGACTGGGGTCTACTCAGTGTTAATCTGCTTGTATCAAAAGCAGATGAAGCTATGTATATGGTTAAATGCCGGGGGGGGAGTGGAATCCATATATTTTCAACACCATTATCTGACGAGCTCGCGGCCCGCGAGGTCATTGTTACTCCCAACGAAATGCGCTAATCCTTGTTTTTACTCAGTTTTATTTCCAGTTCCCGATATTTTTGTAAGAGAATATTTTCTTCCTGAATAAATTTGAGGATTTGAGAATTATCAGGCTCGTCCTTTTGTTGTTGCTGCAAATGCTGAATCCTTTGAACATGGGCTTTTTGAGCTATTCTTATAATTCGTCTGTAGCTGCCGATGATTCTTTTAGCCGCAGCACTTGCCCCTGAGTATTCACTATCAATATAGCGATATCTGAAACTATTGAGAATGTTCCTGTCCATGGCTGCAAGGTTGGTACCCGGCTGGGCAGCGAGAACATTCACCAGACCCACTGTCTGGAAATACTGTTCAAGCCCAAGCGAAGCACGGCGCGGGGTTGACAGGGTAAAACAGAGTGGGCGCATGGGGAAGTTATACATGGCTGCCTCAATAAGAACCCTATCCTGGGTACGTATAAACATCGGGGTGCCTGGGCCCCCAAGGCTGAATGCAATACTGGTATCTCCTGGTAGGGGGATGCGTTGGGTTTTAGAAAACCGGATATATTGAGGTTGAGGAAAGGTCCCTCCATTTGCCAGAGAAGGGAAGCGGACTGAGGGTTGCTGATAGGTAAATTGACGCGCATACCAGTCGGTGTTTGCGAGAGAAAAATTAATAACGGTTACATCCTGGCGGACAGATTCAACCTGTTGCAGATACCAAAGAGGGAATGTATCATTGTCGCCATTGGTGAATAATATGGAATTTTGAGGGCATGATTGAAGCAAGTTCCAGGCAAAATCGGCTGCAATAAAATCATAGGCCCTGTTATGACTTTTGAAATGAGTGAGAAAGGGAAGCAGCCAGAAACTCAGAGCAAGACATAATCCAGCGGGAACAGCCAGCTTTTCGAGACGCGGATGTTTGCGGGATAGGGCTTCCAGGAGTAAAAAGAGCGTGATGGAGAGCATCAGCACATAAAAAACAAAAGCTGGCGTAAAAAAGTAATCTCTTACTCTCACTTCCCGATGAACCGGTGCCGGTATTTCTGGTAATCGGTGGCCTTTGTCCTGGGCAATTTTGTTAAGGTTTACCCAGTTGTCATGTTGGGTCTTTTGCCGGTTAGCAAGATAATTAAGGAATGGATTTATTGTTTTGTCGTCTAAGCGACCGGATTTGAAGTCATTAACTGCATTGGGGTCAGGGATAGCAGGTACGTCTATCCCCGTGGAAGAAAGTTTTTCTCTGACGCTCTCCACTGATTTTTTCCAGTGCTTTAATTGATTGACCTCGATTCGTTTCCCGTCGGCAAAATTCATATACAAAACAAGACCAACAGAGCAGACTATAAAAAGAAATAAAATAAACCCCATCCAGGCCGGGTTCCGCTTGTAGTGTTCCAACCATACTCCAATTACCAATAGGAGTAAACCAAAAGAAAAAATGACATGAATGTTTAATGCCAATTGACTACCCTTTTTTTCGGTATTGGGCATAGGCACCAATTGTGAAGAATGATATCGCCAATAGCCCATGTTGAGGCCGTAGCCAAACTGGGAAGACCAGAGTCCTCGTCTGTGGAACATACGTACCAGCATACTTTCGTTCCCATATTGTTTCCGTTCGATAAAAGCCTGCAGACGCTCCCAGGTCTCGGGATCATTTTCATCTATAACAGGATTCTGGTGGGAACGTATGGGGATGTAAAGAAATGTGCTGTACCCGGTGAGGGCAAGTAAAATGGCAAACAGATAAAAATGCAGTCTTTCAGCAGATTGAGGCTGTTGTTTCCATAGTGCAAAAACCGTATACATGAGGGTTATGATACCCAGGATCAGAGCGGTCCACATATCTGTTTTTTGTAATGAAAAAGCAAATTCCCCTTTTAGGGGAACGAGATAAAACAGTCCTGTTGTTATAAGTATGCCGACAACACATACTATCCAACTGGCAGGAGCACGATAATCAAAAACAATAAGCGCAAGACATAAACAAGCAAAGAGGAGTATCATTGCCGTTAAAAAGGGTTTGGTCAGGACAATCACCGTGCATAATAAAAGGCAAAAGGTCCAATAAGAGATGTCTTTTATTTCACCTGCACTGATAGCTTTAACAAGGAAGACCAGACAAAGGCCCAGAATAATAAAAAGAAACCAGGTATTTTCTATAAAACCGGGATTAATAAAACAAAGAATAAACCCGGTAACAATAATACCTCCCAGGAGAGAAAAAAATTTTCCAGGCAGCACACGGTTGGTTTTTAGGCCGATAAAAAAGAAGAGGAATGGCACGAGGAGCATGGAATACATATGCACACCAATACCCAGGAAGGAAATGTATATTAAAAGAAGTATCCATCGTGAATACGGTTGATGGCCATGGTTGTACCATTTAATCAATACCCAGAATCCAAGTAACATTTCCATTATGGAAAAAGCATATACTTCCGCTTCCACGCCGTTAAACCAGAATGTGTCGGTAAAGGCGAGCGTTGAACCGCTTAAAAGTCCGCAAGAAAGTTGGGAACGGGATGGTAATTGAATTTTATTTGAAATGTCTACGGTGATTTCAAATAGAAGCAAGCAGGCGGTCACAGAACAAAACACGGATAAAAGATTTATACGGAAGGCTGAATGGGTTAAAAAAAAGAGAAGTATTTCCCATGCCCGGCCAATAAGCATATAAAAGGGGGTACCTGGTGGATGAGCAATACCCTGTGTATGAATTGTGGCAATAAATTCACCACAATCCCATAAAGAAACTGTTCTGGCAACTGTGAAGAGATACCCCGTTATGGCGATAATCACAAGTAACAATCGAAAAACTCTTTTATTTTGCATGGATTTTTTTATGGCTAAGAGTGGTGAGAGGATTCATTCACAAGATCCCTTTAATAAAAAAAACAATCATACCACAAAATATAACACAACAAGAGTGCTTGTGCGGCTATATATAGTATGGTGGGAAAAAGTATGGTGTTGAACCCTTCTTTTTTATGGTTTATTCATATATTTTATAAAGGAAAACAGTTGTAAAAAAATTATAAATTTCTTTACCTTTACCTAAATAATAAAGTAAAATGGTATTGTAACAGGAAATTATTAAAAGGAATATCAATGTTTCAAATCAATCCGAAATCATTAATCTCCACTGTCACTATTGTCAAGAGCAGAAATACGGATATAGATGCAAAGGTTAATTTTCATTGTTACTCACTAGGCAAACATCACGAAGATTCTTTGTCCATACATAAAAAAGATAATGGTACGACTTTTATCTGGAAGAATAAAAACTTTTCTGCCAGCATCCGGGAATATCTTGAACTCAGGGCTCTTGTTGAAGTGGACAATGAATTGTTGTTAAAACAATCAGAAATAAATTTCTAACAGAACTAAACCTGAATATAGTTGCTTTTCCGATCCTAAAATGAGAAAATAATAACGGAGGCGTTTCTCCAGGATTCGAGTGATTTCTTATGCAGTTACGATTTACTCTACATTGCTTTTATAGAATACCCCCTGTTGTTTTACTTGCTTTTTTAAGCATATGTTGTGTGCAATGTGGAAATGTGCATAATTCTGAGATTGAGGGTAATATTAATAACCGTATTATTACTCAGAAAGAACTTAAATCCTTTCAAAAAATTGCGGATTCAGATGAAGATCACAGAGCCCTTCTTGGAGCAGCCTGGATTCATATTCAAAATCAAAATTATCAGAAGGCGGTTAAAGCTTTTAATGAGTCACTTAAAAGAAAAAAAAGTGCTAATGCTTATTTAGGACTTGGAATTGCATATGAAGCTCTTCATCATGTAGATTATGCTATTTCGTCTTATATCCAGGCTCTTAACATGAAACCGAATTGGACTTATGCTCATTACCAGTTGGGTCGTTTGTATTTCAATACAGGGCAAAAAGACCATGCCATGGAAAAACTGGATTTTCTGGTCAGAAATAATAAAGCTCTGGCCGGGAAACTTATGGATACCTTCTATTAATTCCAAAACCATTAAAATAATAAGATAAAGAGTTTTTCTTAAATTACCGATTATAATAAGGAGACTTTTCGGGAATTCAGGAAAAGAATACCGGATAGACAATGATTTGAGGTATCCTGGGATACATAAAAAAGATTACATTCGGTATATATGACACACAGAAGCATAATTATTCTTTCAATTTGCCTGATTTTTTTGGCATTTATGAAGGGGTGCTTTCTCAGTGGGGGTAAAGAGAAGGAGCCACCTCCTCCGGTTATGTGGACTTTATCGCAGCAGGATTCATTAGCGGTTCGATTTATTCTGGATACGAATGGAATGCAAACAAGGCAGGTTGAAGACTTTGTTAAATGGGAAGGTGGTCGAGTTTCTGTTCTGGATTTGAGTAATACTCAATTGGAGGTTATTCCTGATACCATTAAAACGCTACAAAGTTTGCGGGAATTGCGTCTCAGTGCAACCAGTCTAACTCAAATTTCAGATAGTATTTGTAATCTCGGAGAGTTGGCTAAACTCTATATTGATCAAAACCAGCTTGAGGTATTGCCTGATAGTCTTCACAGACTAAAAAAATTACTGGAACTTGATGTCCACCAAAACAAACTGGAAGTTATCCCCGATAGCCTGGGTTCTCTCATCAATCTCAAAAGACTCAATTTGGGGAAAAATAAAATCAAAAACCTGCCTGCCAACATTGGGCGCCTTATTAACTTAACCTACTTCAATATTGGAAATAATCAAATATCAGCTTTACCCGACTCAATAGGAAATCTATCCCTTTTAGACACACTGAATATTTTTCATAATTATTTCAGAACTATCCCTGCAAGTCTTTCTGGATTGACAAGACTAACGTTTCTGGAGGCAGCACATAATGAATTTAGCAAGGCTATTCCAGAGCCTATTTTGAGTTTAACCAGTTTAAAATTTTTAAGTCTCTCCCATAACCGGATTGTACAAGTCCCCATAGAAATTTCATCTCTTGTTAATCTTGAAATACTTTATTTAGATAATAATAATATTAGTACGGTTTTTACTCTTGATTCTCTGGTTAATCTTCGAGCTTTGCATTTACAGGGAAACAACATTGGGCGTATCCCAACAAATGTAAGTAGCCTTAAGAGCTTGTCGGAACTTTTCCTGAATGAAAATAGTCTCAGGGAGCTTCCTTATAGTTTGGGGCAAATTAGCAGCCTTAAATATCTCAATGTATATGCTAATAATATGCAGGTTATTCCGGAACAAATCACTTCCCTAAATTCAATTACCTACCTGATTGCGGGAGGAAATAATCAATTGTGTGCTGTTTCTGAACAACAGGCAAATGATTATGCACTTTTTGGCGGGGATTCTATTTCACTGTGTCCTCTGGATTCCTTTGGCTTTTTACAATCAACGGGGGCCGCTAACAATGTAATCTGGGCTAGAGTATTAATAAGAACCCAAGCAGACACAGCAAAGGCGGCTGCTACATTCCGACTGGTAAACGCAAGACTGGTAGTGTACAATATAAAAGGTGAAATTGTTTCTGAAACCTATTCTAATGATGAGGGTGTTTTACAGGTAGCCTTAAAAAGGGGAGCTTATCACGGTGGTATTACCTTACCTGATTCCGGGAGTTTTACCTATCGTTCCTTTAATCTGGGACATTTTACTCTGGCCAATACTAATGCAGATACCCTTTATATGGGGGAGTTTCTTTTTACTGATAATGGCCCCCGGGAAGGGCAGGATTCTGTGATGGCGGCCGGAGAGGTGCTTCATATTTTTTCACTGGACGATACACTTTATTATGAACTGGTTCAAAGAGTAGATTTTCCACTGGATACTATTGAGGCCAGGTACATTCTCGATAATTACTGCGGTACTACAGGCCAGGAAATTAAATTTTCCGAATTGAATTCAATATGGACGGCAGAGTGGGGTGATCAAATACCTTTTATTGACAGGAAACTAAAAGTCATGTCTCAAGAATCAGAATACAGTGCCACAATACCGCTAAACGGGACTACCATAAAATGTACACAAACCCTCAGTCCAAAAGATGATGGGCGTGATAATGATG